>JAFQMO010000014.1 GCA_017414385.1 Clostridia bacterium | reverse complement strand
TTGGAGCTTGAGAGGCACAATTAAACAGCATCCCGAACACGAGCATGAGGCAATAAATATTTATAGGCGCATTTTGAATATTTCCAAAAATTCCGAGCTTATATGTAAAGTAACACGGGATTTGGCATATTGCTATTATACGCTCGGAGATGTGCAGACTGCAAAAGCTTATATTGATATGCTTCCTTCCTTTGAAGTGTGTCGCGAATACAATCTTGGCAGAAGCAATGTTTTAACTGGTAAAGATTTGGCAGATGTTCTTCAAAAAAACATTCGTATGTATGCAACAGCCATTCAAGAGTGTCTTGAATATTTTGTCAATGAAAACATTCTGAAAGAAGATGAAATGTTTCCGTATTCTACGCAGATGGCAACAAAACATTTGGAAAACATCAAAGAATTTCTTGATTAAACTCTCGCCCCGCCTCGCGCGGGGCTTCGCTTTTGTGTCCACAAAAGCAGTGCTTGTCAGGAAAAGTAGACGGACTTTCGGTACGCACGAATCAAAGGCTCCCTTGTGTAAAGGGAGCTGACGCCGAAGGCGGCTGAGGGATTGTTTTGATAGAATTTTGCTTTATATAATCCCTCCGTCTCGCTTGTGCGAGCCACCTCCCTTTACACAAGGGAGGGCTCATTACCGCCCGACAGTATAAAAAAGGAGTACGAACGATCGTCCGTACTTCTTTTGTGTTTTCGGCAGGTCAAATCTGCTTTATGGAAGGCATCCCTTATGGTGTGTCTTTATCAATAAAGGTGAGTTATACTATCAAGTGCAACAGCAAATAAAAAAATGGAAGCCCATATAAATCCATGGTATAATTGTAATAACCACAAAACAAAAAAACAAGGAGGATTTATATGAGCTACCGTCATTTTACCATAGAAGAACGCTGTTGTCTACAGAAATATTACAAAAAGGATATAGTTATAGAAAATAAAATTCAGCTTTGCCAAGATCCCCGGCATGATGGCCAAGCGAAAATTGCCTATTGACATTTTCTGCATTCTGTGATATAACATCATCATCAGATACAGACTGCTGATCGAATGGAGATTTTTGACTCCTACTTTCAGCGGTCTGTATTTTTTTTGTCAATTTGGCATCGTATCCGAAATACTTCTTTGCATACGCGACTTTTCTGCCGTCCTGCAATGTTGCAAAGGAAAAGATCCTCTGCGAGAACGTAATTATTTGATAGATTTCTTCTTTGCATGAGACTGTACAGAGCGATGCTCCGAAGTTTGTTGATGCTTTGTGTGTGGGATCAAATGTAACGCCATCCGTTACGGTCCGATAGAGACTGTCTTTTCTGCAATCTCGATATCGGTCTGTGCAAGGGCGTCCGTGAAGACCGAATAATACTCGATCCGGGGATGAATATTGTCCTTGAGCATATCGTTCTTCAGCCTGCTTGGTGTATCTATATAGGTGATATAGTCACGCGCATCACACCAAATCTGCATTTCCTTGTTGATCTTTGCAACATCGGCGATCTTGGCTGTATCGTAGCTTCTTTGCGATATTCCAAACCACTAGATCGGAACATTCGGAAACCTTTGATGCATGATCAAAAACATTCTCTGAAGAGATGCAACACATTCCGAAACGGTTTCTCCGTTGTCATAAACGTTATTTGTACCAACATGCATGACGATATTCTTGGGAGTGATCTGCGACATCCATCCCGAGGTGATCCAGCTTTCCCAATCCTGTGTGGTCGTTGCACTGATACCCAGGCAAAGCGCGTCCTTCCCACGATATGAGGTGCTGTAGAAATTGTTCCAGAAAACGGTGTCGAAGAAGGAGTCTCCGATGAAGACAGTGGTCTTACCGTCTGTGCCGTATTCGTTCCATTGTGCCAGGCAGCTGCTTGCCTGAGCATCGTATTCCGCTGCGCTGAATATGAGCCGGCCATAGAGGTCCTTTTCGGAATGGTTGACCTTTTGGGCAGTGACTCGGAAGGCGGTCTCCAAATGTTCGGAGGTTACCGTGACGGTATATTCACCCGCCTTCAGTGCCTTGACTGTTTGCGCCTCCCCGTCGATCAAAAGTCCCTCGGTATCGTATGTGTACGTGAGCGCTTCTGCATTTTCGGGAATGGAGAATACGGGATAAAAATCAGATGCCGGACCGTCGATCCATGCAACCACATCCCGGATGGAAACAGTCCCGTGCTTGTCGGTTACGGATTGTGTTTGTGCTTTTGTGGAAGAGGATGCCCGGGGGACCTCATTTGAGCAGGAGATCATAGTGAAACAGATCGCCAGGCATAGAACGTATAAAAAAACAATATGTATCTTTTTCATTTTGATTTCCTCTTTTTGATTGAATGGTACAACGATTTCTCTAAGATTTCTGTAGCCGCAGACGGTCTCTCGCTTTCTCACATCCCCATGCAAGAAGGGAGAACAAAAGTCCGAGACAGAGACTTGCGGCAGCATAGGAAAGATTGTGGACACTGTTCAGGTAGAGATATGGGGGGAGCAGCTGCTGTAAAAACGGAACAATACGCAACGAGAAAAAGACGGGACAGAGCGTGATCATTGCGATTACGATCAAGGGCAGAAGCATTCCGAGTACCCGTCTGCCGCGAAGCGTGACTCTCTGCCAAACGCAGAACGCCGTCACGGAGAACATATACAGAACGGCAAGCAGGATCTCACGCGAAACGGAAACAGACAGTCCTGCGGCGATGAGTGAGATGACCGATACGACCGTCAGGTCGAAAACTGCCGTCAGTGTATATATAAATGAGAACGGAAGACGCTTTTTTCGGGGGATCCAGTCGAACCTGCCTGCTGCTTCGTCTTGTAGGTAGAAGATCGATGTTGCAAGGCCTCCGATAACGATCATCACGGACAATAAGCCGCGGATCGGTGACAATAGGTAGTGCGTATGGATGTCAGAGGTGTCCTCGCTTCCGTCAATATAGGAAAATTGGAACATATCCTCCCCCTGCGCGTTGACTGCATCGTAGTGGATCAGAAGATCTGCGCGGGGAATGTCAGCAAGTATATCAAATTCTGTGCGGAGAAAACGGTTATACAGCGCCCGCGAAAGATATGGGTACAGCGCACCGTTGAGTTTTTCATGTGTCAGCTGAAGCAAAACAGAATCTTCTCTTTGCAGGACCGTGACAAATGCATATCGGTTGTGCAGGATCCCGACAAATTCGTCGATACGGGATGAGAGATCGGCGGAAAAGATCCACGCGGCATCCGCATCTCCGCGGCGGACACATGCCTCTGCATCGGACGGCGTTTCGCAGGAGAAAAATGAGATAACAGTAGTGCTTTGCATAAGATCTGCTGTGATCTCGTCGTAAATGAGATCGGGTGCTTCGGATGCGAGCGCGATCCGAACGACACCGCCTTCTGCGGAGGCGGACATCAGAATGACCAAAATGACCGTCAGGACGAGCAGTACGGAGAAAAGAGGTTTTTTCAGGAGCCGTTTGTTGTAAAGCCAAAAACGGACCAATATATTTTGGATCGTCTTCATATCATTTCCTCCTTACCGTCGCGCCAACCGTACACGGCGGACAAAAGCAGACAGCAAAAGGAGTATTGCTGTGTAAATCAGCAATCCGAGCGAAGAGAGGGGATCGCTTTGCGCGGATAATGCGGCACAAAGGGACTGCCGTGCCAGACCGGTAGGTAAAAGAGATGCTGCGATCTGAATTGCTTTGGGGAAGAATTCGATGGGATACATGCACCCGCTGACATATGATAGACAGACAGCGGAGAGAAACTGCAGCAGAATCCCATTCGCAAGATTCGTGGATAGGGAAAAGAAGAAAAACTGCATTGCGGAAATGGCAAGCACGATGGGAATGAGCCGCAGGAACAGGAAAAAGAGTCCTGATGCTGAGAAGGCGGCCTTTTCGGCGAGGGAGGAGATGAGTGTACCGCCGGAAAAAGCATTGACCGCCGCGAAAAGAAGAGCGGCTGCCATCGTCTGCAGCAGGATACAGAGCGCGTATGCTGCGTATTCTGACAGGATCTGACGCCGTGCCCGGAATCCCGATGCACACAACACCTCGGAAAGCGCCGTATCGGAAACCACAAATACGCCGCAGTACGGAGCGCCGCCGAGCGCAAGCCAAAGAATACAGATACCGCACAAAAGGTACCCCGAGAAGGAAAGTGCATCGGAGATACCGAGTGTTTGCAGATCGTACGCATGGGAACGGCTGAGGATCAGCGAAAAATAATTGGTCGTGAGCTTGTCGGTGACAGCTGCAGACAAGGGAAGCCCGTTCGCTCTTACCGCATCCTGCATTCCGTAAAGTCCGTTCTGCGACTGTACAAGCACACGGGAGATGGTTTTCAGCATTTCTTCCTTGAAAAGCGTTGTGATGCCGACAGCACCGTCGGTTGTGACATAACGCAGCGGCGGTACTGTTCCGTGCACAACATCATCGATAAATCCCTCGGGGATGACAACATATGCTGCAAGAACGCCGTCCCGCATGAGGGACTGTGCCTGTTCCTCCGTCATCTGTTCAAGGGAGACGGAAAACCGTGTGATATCAAGTGTCTGAATGGCCTCAATGCCAAAGCCGAGATAGCTTGCGGAGGCATCACCGACCACACCGATGCGAACCTTTTGCTGATCCTCGGATTGCGTGTCGAGGATGACCATGGTGTGCCATACAACGGCAAGACATCCAAAAAGCAAAAGCGAGATCGCAAGCATAAGCGGCAGTTGTCGGAAGGCGCGCTTGCATTGCAGGCGAAAATAGGGTCGTTTCATAGAAGAGTCCGTCCTTATCCGCAGATCAAAGACGATCTGCCAGGTCATTGACATCGCCATCATACCGATAGGGGTTGAGAACACCGTCACGGAGGATGTACAGCGCGTCACAGAGCGCAAGCTCGCGTTCGTCATGTGTGGCGAGAATGAGGATCTTTCCGCGCTTTTTGCAGTCGGCAAGGTAATCATAGATGATCGTTTTGCACGGAAGATCCAGGGCAGCCGTCGGTTCGTCGAGCAGAAGGATGTCGGGATCACGCGCGACCGCACATCCGATGGAGAGTCGTTTTTTCATGCCGCCCGACATTTTGCTGACCGTAACGCCGAGAAAGTCCGGAATACCGAGCATCGCAAGCACACCGTCCTCAAGGGAGTGCTTCAGTGCATCCGGCGTATACCAAAGACGCAGATTGTCGCGGGCAGAGAGTTCCTCTAAAAGCGGAGTGCCCTGCGGAATATACCCCACACGGACAGAGAGCTGCTTGGGAACAGAGAACAGATCGGTCCCGTCGAGCAGAAATGAGCCGCTGTCTGCCGATGTGACACCCGCCAAAATGGATAGCAGAGTAGACTTGCCGCTTCCGTTTTTTCCGAGCAGTGCAATACAAGAACCGTCTGCCGCAGAAAACGAAATGTCCTTGAGCGGATGTGTCTTTCGGAATGATTTTTGAATATGTCGGATTTCTATCTCCATATCGTTACCTCAAAAAGATCGGCATCGACCCTCTGCTATGAGAGCATCGATGCCGAATGATTCAAATCAATGATAATGGTTGGAATGAGACGATCAGAAGCCGCCGCCGGCGAGGAGGGTCTCGATGTCTTCCAGAGTCATACCGAGCGTTCCCTGCAGGATCTCGTTGATGTCGGAGGCATACTTGGTGTCCTCGATATTGGAAATGAGCTTTGCAATATCGATGGTGGAAGACCAAGCTTCCATATCCTCGGTAGCCTTCGGCTCGGAGATCTTGTCAGCCTTCTTGATGGAGGACTTCACAGCGATACCGACATAAACATCAGATCCGTTCAGAAGATCGACGGAGATGTTTGCTTCATCGTCGGAGCAGTCAAATATTGCGCGCAGGGAGAATGCAGAACCGAGAATACCGGTAACGGCAGAATCGGAGGAGTCGCTGAAGATATTCCAGAAGCCTGCACCGGGAGCAATGGTCACAGTGCCGTTGGGTGTGCCGTCGAGGAAGTCCTCTGTATTGAACTTATCAAGCTTTACGAATGCGAGTGCGGAACCGTCGACGATAACATCAAAATCACCTGTGACGGCACCCTTCTTTTCGGTACCCTCGCCCTTAATTGTAACGGTCGTATAGTCAATGTTGGCTCTGAGCTCGAAGCCGAAGCCTTCCTTTGTGGAAGCCTTTCCGTAGAAGAGGATCTCCTCGTCGCCCTCAGCTACGAGTTGTCTGCCGATGATCTCATCGCCGCTGACGTAATCGACCACAGTGAACAGCACATCATCGGTAACGGCGGAAGCGGAATCCTCGCTTTCCATATCCTCAAGAGAGGAGCGGGTCTGCTCAATGAAGCCGTCATAAGCATCCTTGAGAGAGAATCCGAGGGACTCGCTGAGGGATGCGTTGAGGGTGTTGACGATCTCCTTGATCTCCTTATCCTCGATGAGGGTACGCATGACCTTCTTTGTGCCTTCGTAGAGCATGCGCTGGGTAACGTTTGCGGTAAGGGTAGTGCATTCAACGGAAACGCCGTCAGCGGTGAGTGTACCGTCCGCCTTTGCGATGCCTGTGATGCTGTCAAGAAGGATACCGTAGTAACGGTTGATGATGGAGGAGAGGACCTTCTGCTTGGGAAGGGAATCTGCAGCCTCGAAGATCACAGCTGCCATATTGGCAACCTCCTCGTCTGCCATGCCCATGGATGCGGGATCGATCTTGAGCCAGCCGTCTGCGAGATCGCCGAGGCTGATCGCGGAGACACCGGTCTTGGTGTCTGCATAAACGCCGATCGAAGCGAGCTTGGTTCCTGCAAGCTTGAGTGCTGCGGAGATCATGGTCTTGGTATCCTTGACCGATGTGGAAACATCAAATGTGATATCCTGCAGAAGGGAAAGGTCATAGGGGAACTGAGAACGGATCAAATTGATCAGCGGATCGCCGACGGTCAGCTTGAGCGTACCCTCAACCTTCTGGTTGGGCTCTGCGAGCTGCCCGCGGGCATCCTCATAAACAGAGAGAACATCGCCGATGTTTTCGGAAAGCCAGGCGTTTTCCATCTTCCGGAATTGGTCATCGGGGTTTTTGTAACCGCCGCCGCAGGCGGTCATGCCAAGCAGCATTGCGATGACAAGAAGCATCGAAAGAACTGCGTGCTTTGTATAACGGTTGAATTGCATGGTGTTTACCTCCTGAATCATAGTCATAGTATGTAAAAGGGTCTGTTATTATTATAGCAAAAGGGACGGAGGATGTCAAGACACTTCAAGGAATTCATTATTTGAAAATATAAACAATATCGTAAGGGAGACGGCGGCGTGTTTGTGGGGGAGAAACCATCTCAAGCGCCGAGGTTTTCTCCCCATCCCCTCATCCTTGGCTGCGCGCGGGAGTCTGTGCGCTGATGCGGTCATGAAGAGAATATGCTATATATGATAAAATAAAAGGAAGAAATCCTTCTGCTTCGATGAACGCGGTGCGGCGGTGCCCATGTTGTGTAACAGAAATGTAACAGGAGGGGCGAAATGTTACAATGATGTTACAGATGCAAAAAACCTATTGCAAAATTTTTCGATCTGTAGTATCATATAAATCACAGAGAGGTTGGTCTTTCTGTATGTGTTTTTGCAAAAGAACGCATCGGAGGGACGGCATCCCTGAACAAAATTTTTATAGGAGGATTAGATCCATGAGAAATCTCAAAAAGTTTCTCGCACTCGTGCTTGCTATGCTTATGGTAAGCGCATGTGCAGTGAGTGTCTCTGCTTTCTCTGACGATGCTGCCATTAAGGAAGCTGGTTACGAAGAAGCAGTTGCTGCTCTCGCTTCTGCCGGAATCATTACCGGTCGTAACGACGGTACTGGCAACTACTATCCGAACGATGTTCTTACTCGTGAAGAATTCGTAGTAGTCATGTCCAAGATCGTTGCAGGTGAAGATTTCGCATCTTTCGATTGGTCCAACAAGACCACTTGTATGGCTACCGACGTTGTTGATCAGTGGAGCTTCGGTTACATTGATTTTGCAATTTCCAAGGGCTTCATGCAGGGCGACGGCTCCGGCGCATTCAACCCCAAGGGTGTTCTGACTGTTGCTGAAGCAATCACCGCAGCTGTTAAGGCTGTTCCTGAGCTTGCTTACGAAGTTAAGATGCAGGAATTCCTGCTCGGCGCTCCCGCTTACTGGGCACAGTACTACCTGGCAATCGCTGAAGAAGCTGGCCTGACCGAGAATGTTCCCACATTCGATCCCACTGCTCAGATCACAAGAGCACAGATGGCTCAGGTTGGTTACAACCTCATTAACTTCCTCGACATCTTCCAGCCGGAAGAGCCCGAAGTTGATGAGTCCATCATCACTGTTGAGGGTATCATTGTTGAACTTTCCGACAGCCGTGTTATCGTAATTGATGAAGACGAAGATGAATATGCATTCAACCGTGCAGCTATCGAAGCTAAGCTCGGTGATGTTGAACTCGGCGACTACGTCCTTTCCGGTATCACTGTTGTTTACGACGAGGATACCAACGCTATTATCAGCGTTGAGCTCGAAAACTACCTCACCATCTACACCTATCTTGATGAAGCAATCGAGATCGATGATGAATACATCACCATCGACGGTGTTGAGTACATCATGGATGATGATCAGGATTCCGAAGTTACCGGCGGTATCGGCGGCGGTATGACTGAGGCTGAAGACGGTATTGTTGTTTTCGGTCTTGACGACGGTGAACTTCCCCAGTACTACAAGGCATATGCATACAACCTCGATGGCGAAGACGGCTTCGACCTCGTAGTTGTTTATGAGTATCACCTCGCAGTTCTCATTGAAGGCGAAGAATTCGAAGTAGACGATGAAGATATCGCTTGCATCGAAATCGAAGGCGCCGACGGTTACTACTTCACCAACGCTGTCGAGGAGCTTCCCTACGTAATGGCAGGCATCGAGGTTGAACTCGATGAAGAAACTCCTGTTGTTGTTGGTGTTATCGAGAATGACGGCGAATTTGTTGTTGAGGTTCTCGCAGTTGCTGAAGAAGCAAACGGCACTCTCACCTCTATCTCCAAGGATGGCGATATCACCATCGATGGCGAGGCAATCGATTACCATGACCTCGCAGTTGAGCTCAACATTGATGATTATGTTTGGATGCTCAACCAGCCCTTCAACTATTTCGTTCTTGACGGCGAATTCGTTATCACATATGAGTGGTACGATGAAGTTGAAGGTCAGATCGAAAACGTTGTAATCAACGAAAACGGCAATGCTGTTGTTACTCTGATCACAGAAGACCTCGAGTATGAGGAGATCGTTGTTGTTGGTTACGCGAATGGCAAGCTGATCGACCTGAAGGCATTCCAGAACTACGACGAGGATGAGGAGGAATTCACATCCTGGATCTACCTTGCTAAGGAACAGCTCGAGGATGACGATATTGATGATTATCTCTCGTTCTGGGATACAGATTGGTCTACATTTGTAGTTACTCAGAAGGGTGCATATCTTGTTGATTATATCACTTCCGATGTAATCTACGACAATATCACATCCGGTACTGAAGTAACAGACAAGTTCGAAGCTAAGGGCGATTACATCTATGTTGATGGCACCGCTACTTACGAGAACGATGATTTCATCGTAATCGAGCGAGAAGAGATCGAAGAAGATGATGACGATTTCGAGGCTTATAACTACGAGATGATCACCTACTCCTTCTCTGAGAAACTTCCTTCTGCTGACACTCTGACTGTTTACCTCTACGACGAGGATTGGAATGAGGCAGACACTCTCGGTGATGCTGTTAAGTACATCTACCTCGTTGATGATTACACAGCAACTCCCGATAAGGTTGTTGCCAAGCTCGAAGGCACTCTCGTTTATGTAAACGACGATTCTGTTGTTGACTACACTCTCAACACCACCTCTTACATGGTCGTTGATCTGTTTGCAGGCGAAGAGATCGAAGTAGTTCTCGACGACAGCAAGGAAATTGAAATTGATGCAGGCGAGTTCTACATCGTTAAGGATGGTAAGATCGATTCTGCTGTTGATTCCAAGTGGATCCTTGATGCAGAAAAGGTTGACCTCAAGTCCGTTTACGACGGTCTCGTTGGTAAGATCACCGGTAACTATGTAGAGTTCGTCAATGACGTTGCTTCTTACAAGTCTGCTGAATACGGTCTCGATCTCGTTATCTACGAAGTAGAAGACGGCGAAATCGTTCTCGACGACGGTGAGGCTGAAACTCTCAAGGCTGCTGATCTCCTCCTCAAGGGCGCTAATACTGAACTTGCAGATAGCTACGAATATATTGCTTACTCTGTCAAGGGTCAGATGATCGTTCTTGCTCAGAAGAATGCTCAGTAATTAAATCGCATAATTCCTATGGGAAGAACAGCGC
>JAFQMO010000153.1 GCA_017414385.1 Clostridia bacterium | reverse complement strand
TCCCAAACCTGAACGGTTGATTGAGCGTATCATCCACATCGCATCCAATCCCGGCGATCTTGTTCTCGACTCCTTCCTCGGTTCCGGTACCACTGCCGCAGTTGCCCATAAAATGGGACGAAAATACATCGGTATCGAAATGGGTAATCATGCTTATACACACTGTAAAGTCCGTCTGGACAAGGTAATCAGCGGTGAAGACAAGGGCGGGATCACCGATTCTGCAAAGTGGGAAAGCGGCGGTGGTTACCGTTTCTATGAACTTGCTCCCACTCTGATCAATAAAGACCCCTTCGATGAGTATGTTATCAATGAAGACTACGATGCCGATATGCTTGCAGCTGCCGTTGCTCTGCACGAAGGTTTCCGCTATCAACCGGACAGAAATCTGTTCTGGAAACAGTCCGTTGGCAGTGAAAACAGCTATCTTTTCGTAACCACACGTCATTTGAACAGTACCTATCTGGATGCCATCAAAAATACAATGGAGGACGGTGAATATCTTATCATCGCCTGCCGTTCTTTTGATCGTGGTCTGGACAAGGCATATAATACAATCTCTATCAAAAAGATTCCGCAGATGCTTCTTGACCGCTGTGAATTTGATAAGGATAACTATAATCTGAACATTGTTCATCCGCCTGTATATGATAATACGGATGAGGAGGAATACGATGCGCAGTGATTTTCCCATGTACACCCCCGATTATCTGGAAGGGGTTATGTCCCTCCGTGATCCGCAGACGGAGTCACTGAAAATACTCGATCAAATACTCCGTGCTGTTTCTCTGCGTAAAGGGATGAATCTGGAAGAGGCACTCGACAAGGTTCATACTCTTTATCCGATTTGTAAGGATTTTGAACGTGACTTTATGTCTTTAACGTTTGCCCTTGCGACCGGAGTCGGCAAAACCCGTCTGATGGGTGCGTTTATTGCCTATCTGTATACACAGCATAATATCAAAAACTTCTTTGTCGTTGCTCCCAATACCACAATCTACGAAAAACTGAAAAAAGATCTGAGTGACAGTGGAAGCCAGAAATATGTCTTCAAAGGTCTTGGGTGTTTCAGTACCCCTCCGCAGATTATCACGGATGACGACTATAAACAAAGACAAATGGTATCCGCCGCAACGGATGTAAGCATATACATCTACAATATAGACAAGTTCAATAAAGAAGGGGCGAATATGAAGAAGGTAAACGAACTTCTCGGAGATTCCTTCTATCAGTATTTGTCCAACCTTCCCGATCTTGTGCTCATTATGGATGAATCCCACCACTATCGTGCTGAAAAGGGTGCACAGGCACTGAACGACCTGCATCCATTGCTCGGTCTGGAATTGACTGCAACCCCTCTCGTCAGTACGGGAACGAAACAGGTTCCGTTCAAAAATGTTGTATATGAATACCCGCTCTCCAAGGCAATTGAGGATGGATACACCCGTACACCTTTTGCAGTGACGCGGTCGGATGTCAACTTTTATAATTTCGGTGATGAACAGTTGGACAAGCTGATGCTGCTCGATGGAATCACCTGTCATGAAAGAATCAAAGGTAAACTGCAGGTATATGCTGCCAACTACGATAAATCTGTGGTAAAACCGTTTATGCTTGTTGTTTGCAAGGATACC
>JAFQMO010000152.1 GCA_017414385.1 Clostridia bacterium | reverse complement strand
CAAATTCGCGGAGACGAATGATACCCGCATCCGCCTGGTCCATTCTGCGCTTACCCTCAAAGCTGAAGGGCTTTGTAACGATACCGACGGTCAGAATACCCATGTCGCGGGCAATCTTTGCAACGACAGGAGCTGCACCTGTACCGGTGCCGCCGCCCATACCTGTGGTGATAAACACCATATCCGCACCCTCGAGCGCACGGGAGATCTCGTCTCTGCTGTCTTCCGCTGCATGTGCACCGACATCGGGGTTTGCACCTGCACCCTTACCCTTGGTAACCTTGTCGCCGATGTTGATCTTGATCGGAGCATTGGATTTTGCAAGTGCCTGCAGGTCGGTATTGATCGCGATAAACTGAACGCCCTTGACATTGCTTTCAATCATACGGTTGACTGCATTGTTACCGCCGCCGCCGACACCGACAACCTTTATATTCACTACGCTGGTTTCAGTTGCGTCGAATTCAAAATTGGACATAATGTTTCCTCCTGTTATGTATGGTATTGATCGTCGAATGGGGATGATTCTAAAATGCGTTTAGAAATCTTTCATCAGCAAAAAAACGCATCAAATCCGAAAAACAGACGATTCGACATGCCTTGCACGTTGATGATAAACTTTCTACTATATATGATACCTTTTTTTTGTCACTTTTTCAAGATGTTGATCTAAAATTCACGGAATGTTTACAATATTGAGAGGCAAAAACTGTAAAAACTGAAAACTGCCTTGCCGAAAATCGATCCGACAGGGCAGCTTTGATTATAAACACTATTTAATATTAGGATTCCGGAGCTGTCGCGGCAGAAAAATTTGCCTTTTTGTTATCGATGAGTGTAATGACACCTGCCTCATCCTCAAGCTCAGAAATAATTGCCTTTACGAAGAGTAATTTCGTTTCAATATCATCCTGATTTCCAAGCTCGATGTCATATCTGTCCTCGAAATTGAGGGTGACATCAAAACGGTTTGATACATCCATGGAGCGGATACCGGGATAGATGTCGGATTTTTCGATGATATCCAAGAAGTCCTCAAGAAAGGAGGTAAAGGTCAGATCGAAAAAGGAGAGGGGATGTCCGACCACTGCCAGAGAAACGGGGGGGAGGGTGACCTTGCGAAGGCCCTCATCGATTTCTTCCTCACTGCTGTACCGTGCCAGCACACGAAGCGATTCGGAAATCACAAAGTACTCATCATACAGGCGTGTGTAGAACAACGCACAGTCCTCGGAAAAAATCAGGTGAGCAGTGTTCGGGAGGTCGAAATCAACCTCAACCTTTTGGATGTAGGGGAAATCCGCGCGCAGCTTGTCTTCAATCTCATCCTCATCGACGCTGAATATAAACATATTCTTTTTGAGACCGATCGTATGGAAAACGGCCTCTGCATCATATCCGCGAAGATTATCAAAGGTAAGGTTTTGGAGGCGGAAGAAATAAATGAAAAAACCGAAAACGAAAAGACAGATAAAGAGGATCGGTAAAAATCGACGCAGAAAAAGCTCACGCAGCCTTGCGGTATGCTTGTAATACTTCAGGGAAGACAGTGTTGCTTCGTTGTCTGTCGGATCGTTCTTGCTCTTTTTTGCTTTTCCTTTGGATTCGGCAAGATCTGATGCCGCCGCGCGACGGAAGGTATACTGTTCGCCGTCGGTATCCTTTTTTCGCTTTTTTTGATTTCTTGCTTTTTTCTTGGCGTTTTTCTTTTCTGCAGACGTTTTTGTTTTTTCGGCGGATGCATGGCGCTCGGTGGTGTCATTGTCCCCGTCGTCATCGTACACATCATTGCTGTTGGAGAACGCATCTTCATCCGATTCTGATTTCTCGTCTGCCCAGTCATCGAACATTGCTTCATCCGGCAATTCCGGCTCGGGCCAACTCATAAAGATCCCATCGTCATCCCCGTCATCAAAGACAGAAACGGGTAGATTCCCATGGTCGACATCAGGCAGGTTGTCATATGTTTCACGGTCCATCGGTGTCAGTGTCCTCCTTTCCATTTTATTACTCCCAATTACCTTTTTTGTTCCCATTGAATACCAACTAAAAATACTGAACGATAAAGTGCAATTTGTATACTTCTTATGTATGTTACTTGACAAAAAACACTACGATTGCACAGATGAAAACAAAGGCAGCCGTTCCAATACTGAAATATGCTACTTTGCGGCTGGCATTCCATTGGGTGTATGCTTGGCAAAGCGTTGTTATACCCATCAAAGGAACACAAATATTGATTGCTTGATTCCAGATATCAAACATCTGCAATACAGCCAAAACAACAACGGATAGACTTGCGAGAAGGGATATTATCGTTACAATTTTATGCAACAATGGTGCATCTGTCCATTTTGATTTCATAGATAAATCTCCAAACAAATTCTTGTTTAACAAGCATGGTTGCTTTGAGCGGGAACACTTAATTGAATTGGGACTTTTATTAAAGGTTTTTATACGTTGCTTTGTTTTTCCAGAATCAGCTGCTTGCAGGAATCATAGATTTTTTCTGCTGCATCGGATACGGCGAATGAACGAATGCTTTCCTGCATGCTGTGACGGCATTTTGTGTCGTTGAGCACCGATACAACTGCATCCGTCATTGCTTTGGGCGTGATGTCTTTTTCTTCGATCAGGATCGCGGCGCCGCGATCAGCCAAAACCTTTGCGTTTTTGTATTGGTGGTTATTTGTGACATTGGGGGAGGGGATGAGGATACAAGCCTTTTCGCCAAGCGCAAGCTCAGAGAGTGTAATGGAGCCGGCGCGTGCGATCACAAGATCTGCGGCTGTCATTTGGAGCGGCATATCGTAAATATACTCAAGCAGACGGATGTTGGGATATTGATGCAGCCCCGCCTCCTCAAATCGCTTCTTTGTCTCTTCGTATTCAATGGCTCCTGTTGCATGAACGTGAAGGATCTCGGGATGCTTGGAGGTATATTCCTTCATTAAATCAAGCATTGCGAAATTGACCTGCTCCGCTCCCATGGACCCGCCGCAGGACAGAATGAAATAACGGTAATTCCCGGTGATTCCAAGCTGTTTTCTGGCGTCCTCGTAACGGATACTGCCCGGCTTCATACGCAGCGGATTGCCGACACGTACTGCACGGTCGGGATGCTTGAGTTGTGCTCTGCTTTCCTCGAAATTGATGAATACACGGTCAACTGCGTTTTCCAACATCTTTACCGCAACACCGGGAACTGCATTGGATTCATGCAGCGCTGTCGGCACACCCTTGAGCGATGCCGCTTTGAGAATTGGCCAGCAAGCATATCCACCGGTACCGATAACGATATCCGGTTTGAACTCGTCGATCAGCTTCTTTCCCTTGATGACAGATGTAAAGACCAACAGTGCGGTTTTGAGATTCGAGAGCGACAGGGAACGTCGGAGTCCTCTGATCTCAATATGATAAAGTGGATAGCCTTCCTTTGGCACAAGCTTATTCTCAATACCGTGTGAGGTTCCGACAAATGCGATTTCCGCATCCGGCTCCTTTTCTCGGATCATATTTGCAATAGCGAGTGCGGGATTGACGTGACCGCCCGTACCGCCGCCTGTCATAAGAACGCGCATAAAGTGAAATCCTTTCGCCTATACGGGGAATTATTTTTGTTGTTGATAAGAATAACGTGAAACAGAGAGGATCATGCCCATCTCAAACAAAAGCATGACCAACGAGGAACCTCCATACGAGAAGAATGGCAGAGATACGCCTGTAACCGGCATTGTTCCCGTGACAACGGCAATGTTCATAATGCACTGCAGTGCGACCTGAGTAATGATACCGAGTGTCAAAATCGAAGAATAGGTGTCGGGGGCGTGCATAGCAATAACGACACCGCGCCACAGCAGCAGAGCAAACAAAACGATGATAGCAAGTGCGCCGATAAAACCGAATTCTTCGCAAACGACGGCAAAAATAAAGTCATTCTGAGATTCGGGCAGATACAGATACTTTTGACGGCTGTTTCCGAGTCCCGTTCCGAGGAATCCGCCTGAGCCAATGGCATAAAGGCTTTGCAGAAGCTGATATCCGGCTGCGCCGGGGTCCTTCTCCGGATGGATCCAATAGACGACACGTAATCGCGCATAATCAAATAACATGATGGCGATACCGACGAGTCCTGCGCCGGTTCCCATGAAGCTGACCAACCATTTTTTCGGTGCTCCGCCGATAAAGATAACAAGTGTTCCAATCATCAAAAGGATCATCGTCGCGGAAAGGTGACGCTCAAGTGCGGTGACAAAGCAGACCGCACCAATGATACAGTACGGATATAGAATTCCGTTTCGGAAGTTGTTCATATGCCCTCGGTTTGCAGAGACGTACAATGCCAAAACCATGACGAGTGCGAGCTTCATCATTTCCGAGGGTTGGATCTGGATCGGTCCGACAACGATCCATCGCTTTGCACCGTTAACGGTCTTTCCGATAAAGGGAACCAACGTCAACAGTACAAATGTACCGAAGAACGCGGGCATCGTCAGCTTTTGATACCAACGGTAGTCGAACTGCATGACAATGATCATGATGACAAAGCCAACAACGACCCAACGAAGCTGAGAACGGATAAAGTATAAGCTGTCATTGAAATGATATTCTGCATATGCATAGCTTGCGGAAAATACCATCGCAGATCCCAGGCATACAAGGATGATAACAAGAACCAAAAATGGCCTGTCAACACCGCCGCGCAGACGGATGATGGTTTCCGGCGGCTCTTTTTTCTCTTTTTTTGACTCCGAATGTGCAGCTTGCGGCTTCTGTGCTTTTCCTGTGGGAATCTTAGAGCGAGGCGCCTGTGTCGGCGCCGATGCTGTACGGTCTGCGGAAGCAGCGCGTCGTTCTGCAGAGGAGTGCGGTATAGGCTTTCCGGTACGGACACCCATTTGCTTTTGGGATGTCTGTGTACGGGAACGATTGGTGGAGTCCATAGATTGAACCGTGCCTTTTCACACGCAAAGGCATCCTTTCTTTTCGTATTTCATTGCAGAATATCGATCAGAGCAGAACATATTCAAGCAAAAAGGTAATGAGACAGCTGACTGCAGTGAGCGTTCCGAATACGGAAACGACCCGAATCTCGCTCCAACCGCACATTTCAAAATGATGATGAATGGGGCTCATTTTGAAGATTCGTTTTCCGGTACCGTAACGCATCCGTGTGTATTTGAAATAAAGTGTCTGCAGTATGACAGATGCCGTTTCGGCAATATACATCAAGCCGGCAAAAAGAATGAGGAGCGGATTGCCTGCAATCAGCGACATACCGACAACAAGCGCTCCGAAGAACAACGATCCCGTATCCCCCATAAAAACACGTGCCGGATAGAAATTATATACAAGGAATCCAAGGGATGCGCCGATCGCTGTTGCTGCCGAGAGGGAGAGGCAGAGCGAGACACCGTCACTAAGCTGTGTCAGCGCGCCGAGATGTGCGACTACGGCAAAAAAGATACCGACAACAAAGGTCTCTGTGGACGCGAGTCCGTCGATGCCGTCTGTCAGATTGACGCTGTTTACAACACCTGTGATCAAAATGATCACAACGACATAATAGAAGATTCCCATCTCCCATTCCCATCCAAGGAAGGGAATATGCAGCGTTGTGTCGATGATGCCGCACAGATGGAGAACAAACAGATAGAGTGCGGCGGAGATAACCTGAAGCAAGAATTTTTGTGGGGCAGTGAGTCCGGCATTTTGCTTTTTTGTGATCTTAACAGAGTCGTCAATGATACCGATCATACCCGAAACAATGGCAAAAAGCAATGTTACAAGGTATGGAACAAGTGCGGAGATACGGAAGGCTCCTTTGCTTATGATAAGCAGGACTGCAAGGATCACAACAGCACCGATGACCGATGCACCGATGAAGGAAAGACCGCCCATGGTAGGCGTACCCTCCTTGCTTTTATGCCACCGGGGACCGATATCGAGGATCTTCTGTCCCATTTTCAAGGACCTCAGCTTAGGAATCAGAATACGGCAGAAGATGACGGTAAAAAGGAATACGGCAGCGACCATAATGAGGAAAAGGTGAATGGGTTGAATCTGCATAGATCGTTCCACGGCCCGTATCGGATACGGCAGCGTCCTTTCTTTTTTGTAATAACGGAAATTTGTTGAGTCTTTATTTTGATGGAAAGATACGTCAATTGCTTATCAGCGCATTGACGATGTTCTCTAAAGCCATTGCACGGCTTGCTTTGAAAAGAACCGTATCGCCGTCGGTCAAATATGTACGAAGGATTTGTGCAGCGGCATCGGTATCCGTGGGAAGACATACGATACACTCCTCGGACATTCCGCCGATCACAGCGCCCTCAGCCAGATCTGCCGCATTTTCACCGATGGTAAAGAGCAGATCAATGCCGCAGCCTGCAGCAAAATTGCCGACACGCTTATGCAGACGCGGAGCGTACGTGCCAAGCTCCTTCATGTCGCCGAGCACGGCGATGCTGCGCTTTTTCTTTTCTTCGGCAAGTGCGGAAAGAACACGCAGCGCAGCCTCCATCGATTCGGGACTTGCATTGTAGCAATCCTCAATGACGGTGATGCTTTCGTAATCAAAGATCTTCTGACGATATCCGGTGTTTTGGAAAGCGGAGAGACCGCGGCGAATATCTTCCTCGGAAAGTGCCATAAGCTGACCGCACAGGAATGCGGCAGCGGCATTTCCAACGTTGTGCTCACCCGTAACAGGAATGTACAGGTCTCGAGTGATCTGCCCCGTTTTTGTGTTTTTGAGATCAAACAGACCGTCGGTGGGGGTCATACGGACGTTTTCGATCAGATAGTCTGACTCTTTGTTTTGTGTGGCAAAGTAGATCGGGGTCAGATCACGCGCAAGAATGTCGTCTTTTTTCTCAAACAGAAGCGGTTCGTCACCGCTCAGAATCACTGTACCGCCCGCCTTCATACCGTCAAGCATTTCGAGCTTTGCATCGCGGATGCCTTCTCTGGAGCCGAGATTCTCAATATGAGAGGTTCCGATATTGGTAATTACAGTGATATTGGGGGTGGAGAGCAGGGAGAGACGGTGCAATTCCCCCGCAAAGCTCATGCCGGCTTCCAGAACGGCAATGCGGTCGTCTGCCTTGATCTGCATCAGTGTCAAGGGGAGACCGATCTCGTTATTGTAATTTCCGTCGGTACACATGGCACCCGTGGGGTATGCTGCACGCATAACGGAATGGATCATTTGCTTTGTTGTGGTTTTACCGACACTTCCGGTGATGGCGATGACAGTCGGCTGAATACTGTTCAGATGCCATTTTCCGAGCGCACCAAGTGCGTACAGTGTGTTCGGGACAAGGATAACTGCGCAGTCATGCGGCATTTTTCGCATGACGTCCTCTGTGATACGCTCTGCTATGATACAGGTGGCACCGTTGGCAGCAGCTGCACCGATAAAATTGTGGCCGTCTGCGTTTTCGCCGCATAACGCGAGAAAAATATTGTTTTTTTCGGCAATGCGGGAGTCTGTGACGAGCCCCTTGTGCGGAGCATGACTTTCACGGATAACCGTACCGCCGACGATGGCAGAAAGCGCTTTTGTGGAAAATGTCAGCGCATCGAATTGGGTTTTCATAATATTGGGGCTCCTTTCCGTTTCGTTTTTCTGCCGTTCTGCTTACAGGGGAGGGGCAGTCTTGTGAGCTTCGATATATTCGGATACGATGCTGCGTTCCGAGAAGGGGTGTTTTCCTTGGCGGTCGATCTGATAGGTCTCATGGCCTTTCCCCGCAAGCAGGACAAGATCCCTTTTACGGGCGGCGGAAAGGAGAACACGGATGGCTTCCTCACGCTGAGGAACGACCTGACATTTGTGTATATTCTGCTCTGATACACCGCACATGATATCTGAAATGATCGCAAACGGATCCTCGGAACGGCTGTTATCGGAGGTAATGATGCATACGTCTGCAAGCGTTGATGCAATGGCACCCATCATCGGCCGTTTTTGCCGCTCTCTGTCGCCGCCGCAGCCAAACAGGACAAGGACGCGCTGCGTGGGATCGGTACGCATGGCGTGAAGACTGCGGATCGCGCGTGAAAGCGCATCCGGGGTGTGTGCATAATCCAGAAAAACGTAGAATGGATCGGCAAGGAGCCGTTCCATTCTCCCCGGGATACTGTGCATTGTCCGAATGGCAGATGAAATGCTCTCCCAAGGAACACCGATCGCACGGCAGCAGGCAGCTGCAGCAGTCAGGTTTGCAGCAACGAATGTGCCGGACAGAGGGACTGTCAATGCTGCATCGCCAAAACGGTCCGAGCACAGAGAAACCGTCGTCTTTTCGGCATCTGTCGATATGTCGGAAGGATAAATATCCGCATCGGAAAAGGTGGAGGCCGAGACCGCAAAGCGTACATGGTGCAGAGAAAACGTAGGATCGTCTGCGAGTCTTTTTCCGTGAGGATCATCGGTATTGAACAGACAAAGATCACATGCAGAGAAGAGCTTTCGCTTGCTTTGGAAGTAGTTTTCCATGGTTTTATGATAGTCCAGATGATCTTCCGTCAGATTTGTAAAGATGCCGCACGAAAAACGCAGACGTGCCAATCGGTTTTGCTCCAAGGCATGTGAGGATGCTTCCAGGATCACAGATCGAACACCTGCGGCATGCGCTTTTGCAAGCAACCGTGCAAGCTCCTCGGGAGGAGGTGTTGTATGTGAGGAGGGAAGAGGAACACCTGCGATCCTGTTTTCTACTGTACCGAAAACGGCACACGGTGAAAAGCGGGGATCTGCGGACAGCATTGCCTCTATCATATAGACGACAGATGTTTTTCCGTTTGTGCCTGTGACAGCGATCAATGTCATGCCTTGCTCCGGATGCTCATAATAAGACAGACAAGCCGACAAATAACACGCGGAAACATCGTACAGACAGACCCACGGTACGGGGATCGTATCCGAATAACGGGGGTCATCGACGATGACACACGATGCACCGCGTTTTACGGCATCCGCAATCATGTCATGACCGTCGATGGAAGCACCGCGCAGGCAGAAGAACACATCACCACTTTGCACGGTGCGGGAATCCCGTCTTGGCGCACCGCAGTCTGTAAACAGAATATCGCAGCAGCTGATGAAACGAATATCGTCGATCCGAAGATCGCCAAGCAAACGAAGGAGCGTCATGCTCATACCTCCTGTTGTGTGATCAGAGGATATGTTGAACGTCCTTTTGTTTGAAGAACAACGGATCAACCGCCGTCCTGTGCGTCTGTGAATCGGAACTCGACGGAAACGACGGTTCCGGGGGTGACCTTGGTTCCTTCCGGAATAGATTGGTTGATGGCCTGTGCGTAGGAGCCGGTATTGGTATAAGACTGTGTTGCACCCTCGAGGAGAATGTTCAGTCCCAGATCCGTCAGCTTCTTTGTAGCACCGGAGATCGAGTAACCGAGAAGGTTGGGGACGAGGATGCTTTCACGCGGAAGCTCATTTCCGGAGTAAAGTACGATCAGACCCGATCCCTGAATGATGGTGGAGCCGGTCTTGGGAACCTGCTGTGTGATGGTGGGGCCGTCGCCGTAGATCTTATAGGAAAGCCCTTTCTTTTCAAGCTCGGCAATTGCTTCCTCTGTGGAGAGCCCGATGAAGTTAGCGACGGTAACCTCCATATCGGCAAGCTCCTCCTCTGTGTACACCGGGTCAATATTCATATAGCGGAGAATGTCGCCCATTGCATGGGAAACATAGGGTGCGGCGGTAACGGATCCGAAGACGTTTTCTGTATTCGGCTGGTCACAGATGATGATCATTGCGATCTGCGGGTCGTCAGCAGGTGCATAAGCGACACAGGAACCGATACGAAGATATGTTTCGCCGTCTTCATTACGAATTTCCGTGACCTCGGAGGTTCCGGTTTTTGCTGCAACCTTGTAGCCCTTGACATAGGCATTTTTGGCAGCACCGCCGGAGGAAACGCCTTCCGCAAGAATATCGGTAACCAGCTTTGCGGTATCTTCGCTTATGATGGTGCGCTTCACCTCGGGAACGGTGTCGACGATGGTGTTGCCCTCGTCATCCACAAGTGCAGATACGACATACGGCGTAACAAGTGTACCGCCGTTTGCAACGGAACAGATCGCAACAAGCTCCTGCAGCGGTGTCGTCTTAAAGTTCTGACCGAAGGAGGCTGTGGAAAGCTCGAGAATATTGAGCGTTGCCGGTGTGTGGAAAATACCCTTGGATTCACCGGGAAGATCGATATCGGTCTTGGAGGTGAAGCCATATGCCTGAACATATTTGTAGAAGGTATCTTTGCCGATGAGCCAAACGGCCTGCATCAGCGTAGGATTACAGGATTGCTGAAGACCTGACCGGAAGGTGACAGTACCGTGGCCTCCCGCATGCCAACAACTGACGGGCCACTTGGTCTCTTCTGTCAACGGAACGTAGAAGGGGTCTGTACAGGTGAATTCCGTCGTATCCTGAAACACGTTTTCTTCAAGTCCCATGGAAGCGGTAATGATCTTGAATGTAGAGCCCGGCTCATACAACGTGGAAATCGGCTTGTTATTCCACATCTGCAGACGCAGCTCAGACTGTGCAGCCATATAATCCTCGCTGCCCGGAACATATGCATTGAGTTGAGAAAGGGACCAGTCATCCAGAACAGACGGATTGTTGAGATCGTAGTTGGGATAGGTAGACATCGCGAGGATGGCACCGGTATTGCAGTCGATAACGATACCGCAGCATCGGTTTTGCGCATTGTTGTCATAGAAGGATGCCATGACCTGCTCCTCGAGCATGCTTTGGATCTTGTAATCGATCGTGGTGACAACATTGTATCCGCTCTCGGATTCGGTATAGCTTTCATATTTTGTCGGTATGGAACCGCCTCGTGCATTGGTCGAGGTAATGATCTTTCCGGCAACACCGGTCAGATAATCGTTATACTGCAATTCAAGTCCGTAAAGACCGGAGCCTTCTGTTCCCGTGAATCCGATGACATGAGATGCGAGCGAACCGAACGGGTAATAACGCTTGGTCTGATCCTGCAGATGAACGCAGGTCAGATTGTTTTCGTCGATGAATGCACGGATCTTATCGGCAGCATCCTTCTCAACGTAGTTTTTGATGGTTTCATCTTGGCGCAAGGATTTATTGGCCTTGGCAATGATCGTGTCGTAATCTACCTCCAGAACATCGGACAGGAAGCGCGCAATGAGAAGCTTTTCCTCTTCATCGCGAATGTCACATGGAGCGATAAAGACTCTTTGGAGGGTTGTATTGATCGCAAGCTCGGTCATGTTACGGTCATATATGATACCGCGGGGAGCACTGATCTCCGAGGATGCGGTGATGTTGGCGATAACCAGTCGGTGATATTCGTCATATTTGATGACCTGCAGCCAAAACAGACGGAAGATCAGCACGGCCCACAGAAGGATCGCGCCGCCGAGTACAAGCTTACCGCGCTGCAGGATATGTTTGTCAGGCTTGATGAACATAAGATATTCCCGTTCTCCTTTCTCATAGCTTTGTCTTTTTCATTATATGGCCGGGGTGGTTTTTTATGAATCGGAGGAGTGTTGATCGGATTTGTCAGTGCCATTTTCGGCAGTGTTTTCGGTGATCGGTTTTCCGGTGTTCAGATCGATTTTGACCGATATGATCTCTTCTTTTTCTGTCTTTGGACGGGAAACGACCTCTGTCTTGTCCTCGTTTTCGATGGATATGTATATTTTTGTGAGAATATCGCTTTTGACCATGCCGAGGATCTCCTCAGCGGTCTGCTCTATGGATAACAGATCCTCGCGTCGGACAACCTCTGCTTCCAATGCATTGGCATCGGCACGGAGCTCGTTGAGCGTATAGTTCAAAACGGAGAGATTGTTTGTGTGCTCGTTGAGCTGCATGTATGTATAGAGGACACCCATAATGAGTGCAGTACAGAAGGTGATCACGAGCACAAAACGAAGAGGGAACGGCTTAACGTCGGTGTTGGCAAGCGTTTCCACGCGGATCCTCCTGACGGGGTGCAGCTTGCGTGCAGCATCGGGAACAAAGGAGGTACGCTGTACAATACCGCCGTTTTCCGGCTGTACATCCTCACGGTAGATCGGCCGTCCGGTCTTATCGAAACCGTCAAGGATACGTCCGTCGGCGGTACGGTAGCTGGAGTGATAGCCGTAACGGTAATTGTCGTCTCCGTCATTCTGAATACGAGTTCCGTAATCCGCGGGTACGGACTGCTTGGGCTGCGGAGTCTTGCGTACGGCTGCGCCTGTCTTCTTTTGTACGACATACTGATGGTAGATGGAGTCGGCATGCTGTCTGCTGCGTTCCGCAGATGCCCTCTGCTGTGCCTGCTTTCTGCGTTCCATGGTGACATCGTACATAGAGGGCGGGGCGTCACGTCGACTTTGTTTTGCTTCTCCGCGTTCTTTGGTTCGGAAGGCGGCATACATATCATAGCGGGACGGATCCGGGATCCGGCGGTTATTTTGCTGTCTGTTCATATGATGACCCCCTCCTTTCTGTCAAATGACCGCGGGGACGGTTTTTTATATTCGCTGCGCAATGCGCAGCTTTGCGCTGTGTGAACGGTTGTTTTCGGCGAGCTCTGTCTCGCTTGCACAGATCGGCTTCGTAGTGACGATACGGATCTTCGGGATTTTTCCGCAAATACAAACAGGGAAATCGGGAGGGCAGGTACATCCCTTTGCTTCGTTGCGATACGTCTGCTTGACGATGCGGTCCTCCAGAGAATGGAATGTGATTACACAAAGACGTCCATCGGGTCTGAGCACATCGATGAGCGATCGGACGGTCGGTTCGATGATGGCAAGCTCATCGTTGACGGCAATGCGGATCGCCTGAAAGGTTCGTTTTGCGGGATGTCCGCCTTCGGCACGGTTTTTTGCGGGGATAGATTTTTTGATGACATCGACAAGCGCAAAGGTTGTCTCGATCGGTGCAGCTTCTCTGTCGCGAACGATATTGGAGGCGATCTTCGATGCGAAGCGTTCCTCACCGTACTCGGAGATGATGCGGCGAAGCTCCTCAAAGGAATATGTGTTGACAATATCGTATGCGGAAAGCGGCGCATCGGCGTTCATCCGCATATCCAATGGAGCATTGTGCTGATAGGAAAAGCCTCTCTCCGGAGTGTCCAGCTGATAAGAGGAGACACCGAGATCGATCAGGGCGCCGTGAAGCGCGTTGATGCCGTTTCTCCTCAGGATCTCCTTGATGTTTGAAAAATTGTCATGCTCAAGGATGATACGGTCTGCATACGGCGCAAGACGCTTGGATGCGGCACGAATGGCACAGATATCCTGATCGATGCATAGAAGCTTGCCTGTGGTCAGCCGCCGCGCGATCTCCTCGGAATGTCCTCCTCCGCCAAGCGTGCAGTCTGCATATATACCGGTTGGATCGATGGAAAGGCCGTCAATACATTCCGTGCGCATGACGGGATAATGAGAAAATCCCGTATCGGATGTCTGTGTTTGAAGGATGTCTGTCATGATGCGTCCCCTCTCAAGTCGATCAAATGTGTATGACCCTTATTGGAGCATACAAGTTCATTATAATATTATACCTCATTTGATCGGATTTTGCAATAGGTGTCAAAGGATCGGGACCGTTTTTCCAAAAAATTTACACTTTCACGGTGATGCTTTGGATTCAGACGGTATGTATTGGGGAAAATCAAAAAATGAAAACGGAGCAGCAGAATAGAAGCGTGACAAAAAATGAGAAATTTTTATCAAAAGTGCGGGATTATTAAAACTTTGTTCACAGTTTGAGAATATAATATATTAGATAACACAAATTGAATATCCGTAAAATCAAGAAAGGAATCGATACATTATGGCACAACTGAAAAAACTCGAAGCATTTCACGGTGTAGAGGGCCCTGTCCTGACGATCGTCATGGACGGTGTCGGCCTTGCTCCCTCCAATGAAGGAAACGCAGTATACCGTGCGTACACACCTACCCTTGATATGCTGATGGAAAAATATCCGATGCTCCGACTCCGTGCACACGGAACCGCAGTCGGTCTGCCCTCCGACGATGATATGGGCAATTCCGAGGTCGGACATAACGCACTTGGCTCCGGACAAGTTTTTTCCCAGGGAGCAAAGCTCGTTTCCGAGTCGATCGCATCCGGAAAGATGTTTGCATCCGATACCTGGAAGACGCTTGTTTCCGATTGCGCAACGCTCCATTTCCTTGGACTTTTCTCCGACGGCAATGTTCACTCGCATATTGATCACCTCAAGGCTATGATCGAGCAGGCAAAGCGTGACGGTGTTTCGCGTGTCCGCGTCCATATCCTGCTTGACGGCCGTGATGTCGGAGAAACCTCTGCGCTTGAATATGTAGAGCCGTTTGAGGCATTTATCGCTTCTCTGCGTGATGACAGCTTTGATATCCGTATCGCATCGGGCGGCGGAAGAATGAAGATCACAATGGATCGATATGAGGCAAACTGGGCAATGGTCGAGGAAGGCTGGAAGACACACGTGCTCGGTGAGGGCAGACAGTTTGCTTCCGCAACAGAAGCAATCGAGACATACCGCGCTGAGACAAAGGTCATCGATCAGGATCTGCCTCCCTTTGTTATTGCGGAAAACGGCAAGCCGATCGGTACCATTGAAGATGGCGATGCTGTGATATTCTTCAATTTCCGCGGCGACCGTGCCATCGAGATCTCCCGTGCATTCGATGATGCGGAATTTGATCGCTTTGACCGTGTTCGTTATCCCCGTGTCAAGTATGCGGGTATGCTTGAGTATGACGGCGACCTTCACATTCCCTCCCGTTACCTTGTCAATCCTCCCGAGATCACCAATACAATGGGTGAATATCTTGCCGATACAGGTGTTGCGCAGCTTGCAATCTCCGAGACACAGAAGTACGGACACGTTACGTATTTCTGGAACGGAAATCGCTCCGGAAAGTTTGATGAGCAGACGGAGACCTATGTCGAGATCCCCTCGGATGTCGTTCCCTTTGAGCAGAGACCTTGGATGCAGTGTGCGCTGATCGCGGATGCTTTGATCGAAGCGTTGGAGAGCGGAAAGTACCGTTACTACCGCGTCAATTTCCCCAACGGCGACATGGTCGGACATACGGGAAATCTGCTTGCAACACAGTGCTCCATGGAGGCTTTGGATCTTCAGCTTGCACGTATTCTTGCAGTTGTTGACCGTTTGAAGGGTGTTGCGATTATCACAGCGGACCACGGAAATGCCGATGAGATGTATGAGCTTGATAAGAAGGGGGCGGTCAAGTGCAATAAGGACGGCTCTCCCAAGGCAAAGACGAGCCATACACTCAATCCTGTTCCCTGCATCATCTATGATAACTTCTATACGGATGCGTATACCGTGAAAGCACAGAAAGAGACCTTCGGTTTGTCGGATGTTGCGGCGACGACGGTCAATATGCTCGGTTACGAAGCACCTTCCATGTGGGATGAATCCCTGATCGAAATGAAGTAATTCATGAAAAATGACCGGGCTGCCGTACGGTGAATGAACCGTGCGGCATTCCGGTATTTTTTTCTTTGAGGAGAACACAGAATGAAAGAAGCAAAGAAGCTTTCGATATGGCTGATCATGCTCTGTCTTGCGATGCTTGTCATGCTTGGCTGCGCAAGGGTCGAGCTTGAGGGAGGGGATTGGAGAATTCCCACCGTGCCTGATACGATGGCAGAGGAGGCAGTAAACGGTACGCTTGAGCAAATGACAGAGCCGGAGACTGAGCCGCCCGTTGTCATACAGCGAGCCTCCTTCCTTGCTGCAGGTGACAGTATTGTGCATGAGGGCATCTGGATGGAGGCACAGAAGACGGCGCGTGCGGCGGGAAACGGACAGGCATACGATTTTTCGCATCTGTTCACCGAGGTCGTTGATACGGTTTCGTCATTCGATATCGCTTTTATCAACCAGGAAACACTGATGGCGGGAGAGGCTTACGGTTATTCCGGCTACCCCCGATTCAATACACCCAGACAGCTCGCCCATGATATCATCGATACAGGCTTTGATGTTGTCAATATTGCGAATAACCATATGATGGACATGCTTGCAGAAGGTCTTGCTGAGACGATGGACTTTTGGGATACACTGGACGTGACACTGCTCGGTGCCTATCGAAATGCAGAGGATTACGATACCGTACGCATTGTTGAGCAGAATGGGATCACGATTGCGTTTTTGTCATACTGCTATGGCACAAACGGTCTTTCCATGCCTGCCGGATATGAAATGATCATCCCGTATCTGAATGAGGATGTGATCCGAAGACAGTGTGCTGCTGCAAGAGCGTCGGCGGATTTTGTTGTGGTTTCCGTGCATTGGGGAGAGGATAGCTATCAGCCCGTTACCGGTGATCAGAAAAAATATGCACAGCTGTTTGCCGATTGCGATGTCGACGTGGTCGTCGGACACCATCCGCATCTGATCCAGCCGATGGAATGGATCGAGGGCGTGAACGGAAAAAGAATGCTGTGTGCATATTCACTCGGCAATCTGTTTTCTCTTATGGCAGATGCGTATAATATGGTGGGCGGCTTTTTGACAATGGATTTTGTGAAGGAGGGGGAAGACTGCCGTCTTGAGAATGTATGCTTCCTCCCGACAATGTTCCACTACAATACAGGCTTTTTCGGACAGAAGATCTATTTTATGGAGGACTATTCCGAGGAGCTCGCGGCAAAGCACGGCGTACAGAATTTCGGCAGTTGGCATCTGCAGACCTGGGAACGACTCAAGGAATATACGCGCGATCTGATCGATACGGAATTTTTGCCTGCAGTAATGCTTGAGGATGCGGTACCGTGAACCCTTTGCTTTTGGATGTCTGCAGACATCATAGAGTAACGCTGACGGAGGATGGACGTGACGGGGTACTGATCGGACAAAAGGATGATGCTCCGCTGCAGCGACGGCTGAATGCGATCATTCCCGTTTCGTTTGCATGCATTGACGGCGTACGCGTCGCATCCGGCTATCCCGCGGTAAGCCATGCGCTGAACGCGCATATGACCGAGTACCGTGATACGTTGTTTTCGGATAGATCACTGACATCGCTTCACAGAGCGCTTATCCCGTATCTCACGGAATGGGGATACCGCCCCTCTCCGTTTTATCTCCGATATGGCATCGCCTGCCTCTTTGGACCGACAACACCTGTTCCGACGGAGCAGAGCCCTGCCCCGGCGCAGCTGTGTCGGCTCGGGGAGCAGCATCTGCAGCTGCGGAATCTGACCTCAATGAAAATTTCGGACTGCGTGGCGCGCGGTGCGTTTGGTTGTGTTGAGGACGGTGCGATCTGTGCGGTCGCTGCGGTCAATTCGTCGTCGGATGCGGAACACTGCGTGGAGATCGGCGTAGAATGTGCGCCCGATTACCGTCGGCGCGGCTTTGCACTTGCATCGGTCCGCGCATTGACGGATATGCTGACGGCAGAGGGAAAAACCGTGCTTTACCGATATTATGTCACGAATACGGCATCTGCGGCGGTTGCTGCAAGGGCGGGCTTTGTTCCTGCCGGAGGATTTTTTGCTTATACGGCGTTTCGTGCGTGATTTCTGTTGCAAAAAAGGACAAAATGTTGTATAATGTAATTAAAGCATACGGTTTATAGAATGGGAGAGCGGACAGATGGAATATGTCATAGGTGAAGAGCATGCCGGAAAGACTCTGAAAACGTATTTGCGTTATGTGCTCGGTATTTCGTCCGCAATGACGACAAGGCTGAAGCAGCTTCCTCTCGGACTCTGTGTGAACGGCGAGCATGTGACGGTCCGCTATCTTTTGAAGGCAGGGGATGTGTTGTCCGTATCAGCAGAGGACAAAGAGAGCTCGGAGCATATCGTTGCAACGAAGATGGATCTGGATATCCTCTTTGAGGATGACGACATCCTTGTGCTCAATAAGCCTCCGTATGTGCCGACACACCCCTCTCATGGACATTTCGATGACACGGTGGCAAATGGTCTTGCATATCTGTTTGAGGAACGCGGACAGCCGTTTGTTTTTCGTGCGTGCAGTCGGCTGGACAGAGACACAAGCGGTGTTGTAACGATCGCCAAGAACGCTGTGGCGGCACATCATCTGCACCGTTCTCATCTGGAATCCACAACCCAAAAGGTATATCTTGCGATCCTGCGCGGTACACTTGTGCCGACGGAGGGAACCATCTGCGGATGTATTCGGCGTAAGGAGGACAGTGTGATCACACGTGTCCTGACAGAGGATGACGGCGATCCGTCGCTGACACGTTACCGTGTGCTTGCGTCCGGACCGGATCATTTGGGAAGGCCGCTGACGCTTGCGGCAGCGGAGCCCGTAACGGGACGGACCCATCAGCTCCGCGTGCATTTTTCCTCCAGAGGATGTCCTATCCTCGGTGACTTTTTATACGGGACAGAGGGGGACGGCGGTATCGGAAGACAGGCACTGCACTGTTGTATGACGTCATTTCCGCACCCGACAAGCGGACAGCTCGCTGCATTTTTTGCGCCGATCCCGTCCGATATGGCAGTATTTTTGCGGTTTTTTCCGAACATGAACGAAGAAAGGATCAAGGACTATGTCAAGAACCAAGGCACAGCTGTTTTGGATACGTTGTAAGCGGTACATCCCGCTTTGTCTGCCGCTCTCTCTTGCGGCGGCATTGATCACGTTTGTTCTGCATATGACGGCGATATCCAATGCTTCCTTTGCGGATGCCGTAAACTATTATTGGGGCGGTGCGCTTCGGTTCCTTGCGGCAAAGATCACGGGACTTGTTCCGTTTTCCATTGCAGAGGGACTGCTGTTGTTTTCTCCCGTTCTTGTGATTGTTCTGTTTTCGCTCTCGCTTATATTGTCGAAGCGGAGCATACGCACGGGTGTGCGTTACATCTGTACGCTGCTCAGCATCATATTTTTGCTCTATACATTGTTTGTTCCGATGCTCGGCATCGGATCCTATGCATCGCCGCTTTCCGACCGTCTCGGATTGACGGAATCCAAGGTAACCGCATTGCAGCTTGCCGAAACGATGAAATGGGTGATCGATGAGGTGAATCAGCTGGACGATGAGGTGGATTTCCGATTTGGCGGAGCCTCGGTCATGCCGTTTCAAAGCTTCGATGAGATGTGTGAGGATCTGATGATCGGTTATGATCGTTTAGGAGAGGAATACCCGTTGTTTTTTGACTTTTCGTCAGCGGTCAAGCCGGTGATCCTGAGTGAGCCGATGTCTTACACGCACATTACGGGGATCTACACATTTTTTACGGGAGAAGCCAATCTGAATGTCAATTTCCCCGATTACACATTGCCCTTTACCGCGGCACATGAGCTTGCGCATCAAAGAGGAATCGCAAGAGAAAAGGAAGCAAATTTTGTTGCTTTTCTTGTTTGTATCAACAGCGATAATCCCTATACCCGATATTCGGGATATTTGAATATGGTCGAATATTTGTCAGGCGCGCTGTATTCGGCGGACAAGGCACTTTGGGAAAAAATATATCGAGAGCTTGACAATTGTATTGTTTATGAGCTGTATGCCTATGATGAATTTTATGAAAAATACAGAGAGAATACGGCGGCAACCATTTCCAACGCAGTAAACGATACCTATCTCAAGGTGCAGGGGCAGACGGCCGGAACAAAGAGCTACGGCCTTGTTGTCGATCTTGCTGTGGCGTATTATGAGAAAAATTTTCCGCGGACATAAGATGCCGTCGGATGTGATGTAAAATGTTTTTGAAGGAGGATGAGGCATATGAAGCAGCGGTTTCGTTATATGGTCCTTTGGCTGCTGATCGTGATATCGATCGCGTGCTCGATCCTTGTACCGTCTGTTTTTGCGGCAGGCGGAATCAACAACGGTATTCCGACGTTGTTTTTCAACGATACTCTGTGGCGATCGGACGAATACTATCCGGCGCTCGGTTACACCGTCGGTGTTACAAAGGACTTCTGGATCCCTCTCTCCTTTTTTGAGGAGATCGAATATATCAAGGTGCGCCGTGACGGTTCGCGTCTGACAGACTCCTTTGTTATCAGCGATACAAAGACAGGAAAATATCTTTCCTTTGATACGGCGAACAACGACTATGCACAGACTGAACTCGGAACATACAAGTTTATCCGTACCACGACTTACAATAAGGAACGGTATGTTCCGATGCTGGAATTATGTGCGCACTTTGGCTGGATCTACGAAATGGCGGGCAATGGTATTACTGTGCGTATCGCTGACGGCAGACAGACACAGCAGTTGAATTCTCTCATCGAAAAGTACTCTCCCAAGGATCCTCAGACGACAGATTCCGAAAGCGAGATCCTCACAGAATCGCAGACTGCAGCTCCGGATTCGGAGCAGAATCCGGAAGAATACCATCCCGCAACCGTTCATCTGACCTTTGAGGACATTGAGGCTGAGTATACGCTGCAGATCCTTGCGGTCTTGAAAGCTTACCAGACAAAAGCGACGTTTTTTATTACCGGAGAACAGATCATCGCACATCCGTCGATCGTGGCTGATATTATAGCGGAAGGACATTCGGTTGGTCTGCATACGATGACAGGTGTGGAGGCGGATGTTTTGAAAACGGAAGCGATGCTTGCATCCTTTGAAGAAGAAAACGAGCTTTTGTATGCTCTGACCAAACGAAAGGTACGGCTGATCCGTTTTCCCGAGGGTTCGAAGTCTTCTCTGATGATGCTGACGGACCGTCAGAAACAGGCTCTTGCCGATCTTGGATATGTTTTATGGGATTGGAATGTGGCGGCAATGGACCACAGCAGCGAATACGATATTGATATGGTTTATACCAAGATCCTGAACGGTATTCAGAGGTGCTACAATCCTGTGATTCGCTTTCATTGTACAGAAAAAACACTTGCAGTGCTTCCAATGCTGCTTCAGTACATCTCGGAGCACCCGCTGATCCATGTCAAACGGATCACCGATGCGTCCGATCCTGTTGTTTTTCCGTGACAGCGTGACAGAGAGGGGATGGGTAACATGACCAACGAAAAAAAGAAGATATTGATTGTTGAGGATGAAAAGAATATTGCACAGGTGCTTGCATTTAATCTGATGCAGGCGGGATACGCATATGATATCGCCTATGACGGTGAGGAGGGGCTGAAAAAGGCCCTGAGCGGAGATTTTGATCTGATCCTGCTTGACATCATGCTTCCCAAGATGGACGGATATACGGTCTGCCGCGGAGTCCGTATGAAGCTGGATACACCGATCATTATGGTTACGGCAAAGGAAGAAGAGATTGATAAGATCATGGGACTGGATCTTGGCGCAGATGATTATGTTACAAAGCCGTTTTCCATCAATGTCCTTCTTGCACGGATCAAGGCAAATATGCGCCGCGCCTCGGGCGAGGTGATCGTTAACGCAAGAAACAGCGCGATCATCCGTGTACGGGATCTTGTGATCGATAATGAAAAGTACCTTGTTACAAAAAACGGGAAGGAGATCGCGTTGTCAAAGGTCGAATACGATCTGATCTCTTATCTTGCATCCAACGCAGGAAAACCGTTTACGCGCGAAGCACTTTTACAGGATGTGTGGGGCTACCGTGAGTTTTACGGTGATCGACGGACGGTAGATGTTACCATCAGCCGTTTGCGTGCAAAGATTGAAGATGATCCCTCTCATCCACAGTACATTTTTTCGAAGCACGGCTTGGGCTATTATCTCGCATAAATCAGAGAAAGACGGTGATCTTTTTTGTACCGCAGTCTTTATTTCAAGATTATTTTAATTTTGATCATATTCGTAATTACCGTAATGGCAGTGGTTGGTACGGTCCTGCTCAATGGTGTATCGGAGTATTTTGCCGATGAGTTTTCTTCGCAGATGGAAGCTTGCTTTGCAAAGGATTCGGAATTCACGGAATACCTGGACCGTTCCATAGAACAAAATGACGGCGCGGCTGCGTTGGAAATGGTGATCAACGCATATTCTGCTACGCTTGGTTTGGATGATTTCCGAAGCTGTGCCGTGCTCAATGAGGACGGTCTTGTTATTGCAGCGTCTGATCCTTCAGAGATGTTCGAGATTGGAAAAACCGTTTATCTGACGGAGAATATTCTGTCTGTGATGAATGGCAGAAACGGCACACAGCAGCGGCTTGGTGCGGAATTTCTCGATTATTGTGTCCGCATATCGGGCGGTGAAAACAGTGCTTTGATCTATGTGCGTGACAATAAGGGTGAGATGCAGGATATGATTTGGATGCTCTTCACGATCATTATGCAGGCACTTTTGTTTGGAACACTGTTTGCGGTCGTGCTGTCGTTTTTCCTTGCAAAGACCATTACTGCGCCTATTCAAAGCCTGACCCGAGGTGCACAGCAGGTTGCGGCGGGTGTGTTTGAACAGGAGATCGATGTACATTCGCAGGATGAGATCGGCACCTTGACGGATACGTTCAATCACATGAAGCACGTTCTGAAAAACACCCTTGATCAGGTATCGGGAGAACAGAAAAAGCTGGAAACGGTCTTTCTCTACCTGAAGGATGCTGTGATCGCATTCCGTGATGACGGAACGATCATGCATTTGAATACAACGGCGAGAGAGCTGTTCTCTCAAATCGACGGTTATTTGAGTACCGCGCAGACAGAACAGATCCTTACATTTTCGAAAATGCTTTCTATTTGCGGTATAGAGGACTCTCCCGCATTTCGGGAAGAAATGGAAAAGAACCTCTCAGAACGGGATGAGGGCCACATTTTACACGAGGTTACGCTCAAGGAACGTGTATTTGACGTTTCACTCGGAAACTTCCGTTATATGGAGGAAAATGAGGTCCATTCCGGTATCATTACGCTTTGGCACGACATTACGGGACGCTACGAGCTTGATCGCAGCCGACGCGAATTTGTTGCAAATGTTTCACATGAGCTTCGTACGCCGCTGACATCGATCAAGGGTGCTGCGGAAACGGTTATGCTCTATCCCGATATGCCGGATGAGATGCGGCAGAGCTTTTTGGAAATGGCGGTCACGGAAAGTGATCGAATGAAACGTATTGTTGATGATCTTTTGGTGTTGTCGCGGCTGGATAATCAGCGGACAAAGTGGGAGATCTCTACGTTCAGGGTGGAGGCGGTGCTGAAGCGCTTGTGTGAGGTCGTTCGTTCCGATGTCGAGGAGCACCGTCATACGCTCTTGATGCGTATCGAGCAGGAGCTGCCGGAAATTACAGCTGACAGAGATCGTATTGAACAGGTGTTTTTGAATATTATCACCAATGCGATAAAGTACACGCCGGACGGCGGCCGTATCGTTATCCGCGGTGTAGCGAATGCAACGCATGTTGCTGTCAGTATCCGAGATAACGGTATCGGTGTCCCACGGGAGGATCAGCCTCATCTGTTTGAGCGGTTTTACCGTGTCGAAAAATCAAGAACCACGGGTGCCGGCGGAACAGGTCTCGGTCTTGCCATTGCAAAGGAAATGGTTGAGGCGCACGGCGGTATGATCCGTTTGAACAGTGTGGTCGGTAAAGGAACGGAGCTGACGGTCGTGCTTCCGATCCGTTCTTCGCTTGCGGATGCAAACCTTGATCAAATCGATACCATAGCATAAACTGTAATCGCAGAAGAAAGGGAGTGAGGAACGGTGAAAGAGTACGTGATGAGGATTACGGAAATTGTGAAATCTGTTGTGATATTTGCACTGTGCGTTATCATGATGCTCCTTTTGGTTCTTTTGATGCTGGATCACCGTTCTGTGCAGAATGAAAGTCTGCTGCCCGAAGACCGCATGGTCGTTTATGAAAGCGGTGCCGCAACGGGATATTTTGAGGGAATGGACCATACACGTGTGATTCCCGAAAGGATTGCGTGCCGTAACGGCGGTGTGCTTGAATGCTTGTATGCGTCTGAGAATGTGGCAAAAGCGTATGAGGTGCTCTATCCTCTGATCGATGTGCTGTTTGGGCAGGGAAGCGGTTGTTGTCAGCTTCCGCAGAGTATCGGAGATGCGTTATGGAAAGGGTGCAGTGTAGAACCGCGGTTGTTTTACCTTCGTTATCACGGTGCGCTTCCGGTATACGTCATTCGTGCTTACACCTTTTCTTCGACACATGGGGCAGATGTCCAGATGTCTGTGCTCAATGAAACGACAATGGGAGCCTCTGCGTACATAAAGGAGCTTTTCTTTATCGAGGCCGATTCTCTCGATCTCATCATAGAGGGGGCAGCTGCCGCTCTTTCGGATGATGTGCAAGCATCGGAGTATACAACGGTATCTGCTGTTGCAAGAGATGATAACGGAAATGTTTTTGTGTTTACCGCAGATCAAGAGCAGTATCAAAGAATGATGGATCTGCTGTGTGAGGGCGACGGCACGTTGGAAAACGGTACATCGGCAGACGAGGCCGAGGCAATTGTTCCCGGTCTGCATGTGCCGCGTGCGGAAAACGAGTTTGTCGAGACGGATGTGCGCGGGGATATGGAACCGATCCGAACCCTTTCCGCATATATTGATGATGCGCGGGATCATTTTTCAAACGCAAATACCGCAGCGTTTTTTTCCGAGAGAGAAGGAAGCATTCCGCTTTTCTCCGAAGCCGAAACGGCATTGTGGATGGATGGTGTATATGAGCTGCCGCAGCTGCAGACAAAGCAGGTCCGATTCCATGAGCTTTTGTTTTTTGATGAAACAACGAACAGCTCTGCCAAAAATGTCTTGTCATTGTTGGGTGTTCGCAATAAGGACACCGATAACTATTACACAGACACACAGGGGGATCGTGTTTATCTGAATGCGGAGGGACGTCTTGTTTTTTCACATGACGGTATGATTGATTACACCGCGATGGGAGACGGTGGCCTATCCGTCGCCGATTATCTTGGATATGCCAGTATCGGTGGTAATTACCGCTTGTCCGAATATCTGTGTGCGGCAGACAGCCTGTTGTCTTTGCTCAAGGAACAGAACGCCGCTTTGTGCGGCGGGGATCTGCAATGTATGCTGTATAGCGTCGGTATGATACCGTCAGACGGATACGATGTGATTGTGATTACCTATGTTTACACAGCAGGCGGGATTGCTGTGACTGATGAGCACGGTGTTCCCATACGTGCATTGACTCTTGAGGCTTCCGGCGGTATGATCCGACGCCTGCAGCTTCGTTCTGCCAACGTTATGTATACCGATACCTTTGCCTGTGTTCTTCCTCAGTCCATTGTTGCCGATGCAATCCGCCTTGAAGCGGGCGATGCGATTTCTCCCGAACACAATATCGGAGCGGATGTTGATGTTCCTCCCGTTGATGGGATGAGGGGTGAGTTCCGACTGTGCTATCTTTGGGATATCCGAGGCGCCGACGCGGATACAGTGCTTGCGGCGGAATGGGTATTGCGTGAATGAGGATTGCGGGGTGAAACGGAAATGAATTGGGGACGTATCCGATGGCTTTTGATCGTTTGTCTGGTATTTGCCGATGTGATCCTCGGCGTTATGCTGTATCGGCAGTATCGGGATGAAAATGTGATCAGTCGGACAGCGGCAGCGGATGTTGCCGTGCTTCTTGCTGATAGCGGGATCGAGATCGATGTTGATACGATTCCAACGAGGATCTATAAGGACTACGTTTTCAGCATCCCGGTGTCCGAGGATTCGTACCGTCAAGCACTAGCGCGGCTGACGGATTCCGCGATCTCCGGTACATATATGCTGCCCTCTGCGAACGGGATGTCTGTCGTGTTTGAAAATGGAGACCGTGCAGAGTATTTTAAGAATTTGTATTTTACCTATATCAAAAATGGCTGTGATGCGGAGAATATGATCGCGGAGCGTTTTCTATCGGGGGAGCGTGACGGGTTTGTGGTTGCAGACGGTGGTTCGGCTGCAGCATCTGCAGAGGAGACGGCATTGCTGTTCCTTTCCGGAATGACGGCCTCTTCCGACGAAGGCAATGTACATCTCCGCCCACGCTTGACAGAGTGTTTGTATCGTCCCTCTGAGGATATCTATTGCCTTTTCTTCGGTGAGGAGATCGCACGCGGAAACGCGCGGAATGCGACGGATATATACGGGACAGGTGTATGTGTGGTTGTCAAGGATGATACTGTATGCTGCTTGCGTGGAACATGGGTGCACTGCTTTCCGAACGAGGTCTACCGTACACAAAAGCTCGATCAGATCAACATCCTTTTCTCGGAAAAGCAGCGTTATGCAAAGCAGCAGTCTCTCGGTGATTCTGCTCAGCCGTTGACCGCACGGACGATTGATACGATGGAGAGGACATATTATATGCTCTGGGATGACAACGGAACGCTGTATGTCCGTCCTGCATGGCGGTTTGTTTACCGTGTTGATAACGGCGGGACCTCGTCGGTCGGGGAGGAAATCCTTTGCGATGCGGTGACGGGAAATGTGGTTGTACAGACAGATGCTTCGTGACAAAAAAGAAAATGTAAAAAAAGTTTTAATAAAAAGTAAAAAAATACGCATTTCTCTTCCATCAGAAGGGAATAGATGGTATACTATACAGAGCGTACTATGTCAATTTTGTTAATATTCGTTTTTTGTATATTATTTGCTTATGATAGTATTGGTCAGATACGATCCGTATGTGGCCTGTTATAGTCGGGAACGGTGCATGCCGGTTCCGAGGCTGCGGTATGGTCCGCACACATAAAACAACCCGGACCTTGCGTCCGGTGATTACCGGAAGGTGCTTTTCATGGAAAAAATCGTCATAAACGGCGGAAAACCCTTGATGGGTGCTGTAGAGATCAGCGGGATGAAGAATGCCGCTGTTGCAGTGATTCTTTCCTCTATTGTTGTAGAGGATCGCTGTGTTCTTGAAAATCTGCCGAATATCAGTGATGTTACCATCTCCTTGGATATTTTGCGTTCGATGGGTGCGGAGGTCCGCAGGATCAACCCGACAACCGTCGAGATCAATACGCGTTCCATTATGGGCGGAAGCGCGCCCTATGAATTGGTCAGGAAGATGCGCGCTTCTTATTATGTCATTGGTGCAGAGCTCGGACGCTTCGGCCGCGCATCTGCGGGATTCCCCGGAGGCTGTGATTTCGGCGTCAGACCGATCGATCAGCATATTAAGGGATTTGAGGCGCTTGGAGCGACTGTGACTGTGGATAACGGTTGCATTGAAGCGAAGGCGGAAAATGGTGTGCAGGGCGGACAGATCTATTTTGATAACAGCTCCGTCGGTGCGACCATCAATGTTATCATAGCGGCAGTCCGTGCCAAGGGAATGACTGTCATTGAGAATGCGGCAAGGGAGCCGCATGTGGTTGATCTGGCGAACTTTTTGAATGCGTGCGGAGCAAAGATCTCCGGCGCGGGAACGGACGTCATCAAGATCAAGGGTGTTGAGAAGATGCACGGCTGTACTTATGCGATCATTCCCGATATGATCGAGGCTGCGACCTTCATGATCGCTGCTGCCGCAACGCGCGGTACGCTGCGTATCAATAATGTGATCCCCAAGCATTTGGAGTCCATTTCTGCAAAGATGGAGGAAATGGGGATTCGGGTCGAGGAGCTTGACGATGCTGTGATCGTATCCGGCGTTGATACCTTGACACGTGTAAATATTCGTACATTGCCGTATCCCGGATTTCCGACGGATGTACAGCCGCAGATGTGTGTGCTGCTGTGCATGGCAAACGGTGTGTCGACCCTGTATGAAGGGGTTTGGGATAACCGGTTCCGTTATGTTGAGGAATTGAAGAGAATGGGTGCCAAGATCAAGGTCGACGGAAGAACTGCTATTGTTGAGGGGATCGGTGCACTGTCATCGGCTCCGGTCCGCGCAGTAGATCTTCGTGCCGGTGCAGCGATGATCATTGCCGCACTTTCTGCAAAGGGAAAGACAGAGATTGAAGAAATCCACCATATTGAGCGCGGTTACGATGATATCGTCGGAAAATTACGCGGTGTCGGTGCGGATATCCGAAAGATCAATCTCCCCGATCCCTATATGTACGAGAAGGCAAACTGATGGAGAATGAGATCGATCAAGGGAAATCTGTTATGAGAGAACGGTGCGTTGCACGTTCGTGTTTGTGAAGGAAAGGAAGGTAGAATCAATGGCAAAAGGAATCGTCAACGGAAGCTACCTGATGTATCAAGGTAAGCCGCTGATTCGTCAGGATAACGCGTATGTTTGGGGAGATATGGAGGATAAAGCGGTTCTTTTCCTCTTGGTGCTTTCCAATAAGGTTGTGGACGGCAAGGAGGTTCCCGATGATGTTTTGATCCAGGTGCTTTCCACCGATGAGAAGCATACTTGCCTGAAGCAGGGACAGCGTAACGGCTTTTTTGCTGCGTTGGATATCGGAACTGTGTGGCTCAAGAAAGAGCTTGGTGAATAACGATAACGAAGGAACAGTTCGTTTTCGGCAAAACAGAGTATTTGTATATTTGTACCTGAAACGGTGTATACTGACGGCAGATCGTGAGATCTGCCGTTATTTTGTTTCGAAATTGAAAACAAAATAAAAATACAACAAAAACCTCTTGACAAAGATTGAAATATGTTATAAAATAGTATTGAAAACGAGATGATAAAGAGACAGACATTCTGTTATGTGTATGATAGGAGGAGATTTTATGGAGTTGATGACGCATATCGATCATGAACAAAAAAAGGTAATGCACATTTACGGAGATTCGATTTTGAAGGGGATCGTGATGGATCGTACGACAGGCCGCTATGTTCCGATGCGCGGGGACGATTTTTCTGCGGTGTCCGATCGATACGGTGTGGATATCATCAACAAGTCGAAATTCGGATACACCATCGACCGCGGATGGGCACTGCTGTCTCGTGCACTGCAAAAAACAAAGCCGTGTGATGTGCTCGTATTGGAGTACGGCGGGAACGACTGTAATTTCGATTGGAAGGCTGTTTCGGATGCGCCGAAGGGAGATCATATTCCCATGACAACACTGGATACCTTTTGTGAAACAATGAAGAATATGATTGCAGCGCTGCGGACCGTACAGATCAAGCCTGTTTTGGTATCTCTTCCCCCCATCCATGCGGAACGGTATATCGATCATATTGTCGCAACGACAGAGGGAACGGATAAGGAGAAAATACTCTCATGGCTTGGCGGAGATGTGCAAATGATCTATCGCTTTCAGGAGCTCTATTCCTCTGCTGTGACGAAGCTTGCATATCAGATGGGATGTACCTATGTTGATCTGCGGTCTGCTTTTTTGGATAAGCACAATTATCACGACCTTTTGTGTATGGACGGTATCCATCCGAATGAGCAGGGACACGCGCTGATTTCGGAGGCATTTCAGGAGGCTGCCGATTCGATGCTTTGCGATCTTGGTGATGTCAAGTATGCTTGATGATGCGGCGATTTTGTGTGATATACGGTTTTCGGAGCATGAAGCTGCTGTTATTTTTTTAAAAGAAAAAGGACAACGTATTTTGACGTTGTCCTTTTTGGTTTTCAGAAACGCTTTTTGCGTTGTTTGGGTTATGATATCATTTGGTATACACACGCGGAACCCGTTTCCCGATCAGACAGAGGACCTCGTAGCCGATGGTACCGGCTCTTGCTGCAATTTCGTCGGCGGAAGGGGCGTTTTCTCCGAACAGGATTGCCTCCTCTCCGATCCGTACGTTTGGAATATCCGTGATCTCGACGGTGCACTGATCCATGCAAATCCGTCCGCGGATCGGAGCGCAGCTTCCGTGGATACGTACACTGCCGCCGTCTGCATATGCACGGACAAATCCGTCGGCATAACCGATCGGAAGCGTTGCGATACGAATATCTTGCGTGGGAGAATATGTGCCGCCATACCCGATCGTTTCGCCTGCTTTGACATCGTGAATGTGTGAGATCACAGTTTTCAAGGTCATAACGGGGCGGATATCCGGCAAAACAGTTTCGTTTGACGGACGGAGACCGTATAGCTCAATGCCGTAACGTACCATATCCAAATGCATATGCGGGAAATTGGTGATTGCGGCAGAATTGCAGACGTGGCGAAGCCGAAAACACATACCGTTTGTCTGCAGCTCTTGGACAGTGGAGGAAAATGCTGCAAATTGCGCTTCGGTCATTTTGGAATCGGGCAGGTCAGACTGTGCGAAATGCGTGAAGATGCCTTCTATTTCGAAATCGCGGATATTTGACAGAGAGCAGATATCCTCTATGGCATCACACGGATAACCGAGACGGTTCATGCCGGTATCGATCTTGATATGAATCTTCAGCCGTTCATCTGCAGACAGAATTCCTTCCAGCTTGTATTCGCGGATCGCTGCGCACAGCGCCTGCGCATATTCCTTGGAAAACACGGTTTGTGTGATGTTGTAACGAATCAGCAGATCGGCATCCTCGGGAAGCGTGTATCCGAGGATGAGAATATCGACGGCATTGCCGTAATCGGATAGCGCGAGACGGACCTCCTCCGCTTCGGCAATCGAGGAGACCGCAAAGAAATCGGCACCTGCCGCCGCGAGGGTACGCGCACACTGCCATGCACCGTGACCGTAAGCATCCGCCTTGATCACACAACAGACGCGGCTCTGTGTCTGAGTCCGTATGACAGAGAAATTGTGTATGAGGTTTTCCAGACTGATATATGCCTCAAGCTTGGCTTTGCGTTGTTTCGATAACAGTTCCATGTTGATATCCATTCTATGTTTCTACGTTTCGTCACTCGGGAGGAAGGAAAACGATGTGATTGATACGGTCGACCGTCCGTCGGAAATACAGATCGGAGTACCGTCGTACGTGAATTGTGCGCTGTATGCGTTTTCTGTATCGGTGAGATGACAGACACCGCTTTGTACGGTTGTCTGCATCGTATCTGTCGGCAGAACACAAAACAAAGAGCGCCAATAGGCAGAGCCGCAGTCACTTGGGAGTGTAATGGGGATAAGGAGTGCCGCCTCTTCCTCAGAGGCTGCGGTATACAAATACGGTTGGTTATTGATAAAACGATAAACTACACAGCTGTATTCCCCGGTCACCGTGAGTGTATCTCCCTCTATGTCTCTCGAAAGCGATGCGGAAACCTGTTCGTCGCCGGAGGTGACAGTAAAGCCGCACTGAAAGGACTCCGATGAAAACGACAGAAGTGTCTGTGCATCGGGGATTGATTGGCATCCGAACAGAAGTATCGGGAAGATGCACAGAAAAACAGAAATGAAAAAACGGAAAAACAAGGGCTGCATTCCTCCTATTGATGGTATCTGTCAGCAGGATATGCAGCCGTATGTAAAAACAGTCCTATTATTTGGAAAAAATCAATGGCGGAGGTCAGGCTTAATGGTCAGAGCCGCAGCATTATAGAACTTCATAACCTGCATGGTCTTGTTGGTTGCCTCAAAGATAACGCCTGTGGAAACACCCTCATCATCAAAGATGAAATAGTAAACATCGGGAGAGGGGTTCTTCTGAGAGATGGAGCAGTCATATACCTTTTCACACGCTGCAACATCCTGCTTACCCTGCTCATCGTAGGGACGAATGACCTTCATATCGCGAACGAGAGCGGACATGAGCTCCTTGCGCTTGCGCTGACCGTAAACGATGTCCATCTGGAATTCGCCGCGGATGACACAATAAGAATATTCGATGTTTACATAACGGGAGAAATACTTATAAAAGGGAAGGCAGATGGTACCGAGCCATACCGGTACAAAGAAGATAAACATTCTTCCGATACCTTCAACGGTAACCAGGGGGAAGATCGAGATAGCGATGAGGAAGAATGCCAGATTGAACAGAATGCGGTTGCGGCGGTAGGTACCTTCAACGCGCTTTTCTACGGTATATTCCGTAAAGTTGCTGGATTCGTTATTGGCATCATGCGTACCGGGGTTTAATCTTTTGCTCATAATAAATCTCCTTGTATGCTTTGATTTCTTGATATAAACTGTCGAACCGACAGCATTTTACATTATTATACCACACATTTTTTGATTTTGCAACTGTTTTTCATGGATTTCTTTTATGAAACATATATATTTTGCGGAGGTGAGCATTATGATATTGGCAATGTCCGATCTTCGCGGAAGGGAGGTCGTTCGTGTCTGCGATGCACAGACGCTGGGGTGTGTCTGTGATGTGACCCTTGATACCTGTACGGGTCATCTCTGTGCATTGTATGTGATGCCGTTTGATCTTGGAATTGGCGATCTGTGGAGGGGGGATGTGATGATAGTACCGTGGGATAGGGTGGAGTGTATCGGCGACAGCTGTATTCTTGTAAATATGAGTCGGGAAGCGTGCACCGTATGTTCGCAACGAGGCAGGAAACGGAAGAAAAAGCGGGACGAATCCGATAATTGTAAATAATTTGTAAAAACGAAAAAGCCTATTGCAAAATAAGACAAAATGTGGTAGAATATATGGGTGTTTGGAGACGCGAGATGATCTCCGCACAAGAACGACACACACAGGCCCGGTTCACGCATTGGTATGGTGCCGCAAAGGATGCGGTCGTCCAGGCGAAGGGGGTACTGTGGTGGAAAAACCATACAGGAGGACATAAAAATGTCAGTTATCACCATTAAGCAGCTGCTCGAAGCAGGTGTCCACTTCGGTCACCACACCAGAAGATGGAACCCGAAGATGGCAGAGTACATCTTCACCGAAAGAAACGGTATCTACATCATTGACCTGCAGAAGACCGTTAAGAAGTTTGAGGAAGCGTACATGTTTGTTCGCGAGACCGCAGCAGAAAACGGAAACATCCTTTTCGTCGGTACCAAGAAGCAGGCAGCAGACGCGATCAAGGAAGAAGCAGAACGCTGCGGCATGTACTACGTCAACGAAAGATGGCCCGGCGGTATGCTTACCAACTACAAGACCATCAAGAAGTCTATCTCCAGACTGAACAACCTCGAAAAGATGAAGGAAGACGGTACCTTTGATCTGCTTCCCAAGAAGGAAGTTGCAAAGCTGATCAAGGAGATGAGCGATCTTGAGCGCAACTACGGCGGTATCAAGAATATGAACGGCCTTCCCTCCGCAGTATTTATTGTTGACCCCAAGAAGGAAAAGAACGCTGTTCTTGAAGCAAAGAAGCTTGGTATTCCGGTCGTTGCGATCGTTGATACCAACTGCGATCCCGACGATGCAGATTACATCATTCCCGGTAACGATGATGCGATCCGTGCAATCAAGCTGATTGCATCTGTTCTCGCAAACGCTGTTGTTGAGGGCAAGCAGGGTGAGCAGAATACCCCCGAGGCAGAGGAAGCTGCTGCTGAAGAAGCTGCTGAATAATTCGGCGCGATCGTAAAATAAAGAAAAAATCCGAAAATACGGAGGGATATGAATATGGCTAACATTTCCGCAAAGGATGTAGCAGAGCTGCGCAAGAAGACAGGCTGCGGTATGATGGAGTGCAAGAATGCACTGGTCGAAGCAAACGGCAACATGGATGAGGCGATCAAGGTTCTGCGTGAAAGAGGAATTGCTGTTGCTGCAAAGAAGGCAGACAGAATTGCTGCTGAAGGTTTGGTTGACATCGCGATCGAGGGTAATGTCGGCGCGATCATCGAGGTAAACTCCGAGACAGACTTTGTTGCTAAGAACGATACCTTCAAGGCATTTGTTGCACAGCTGCTCCACATCATCATCACAGAGAAGCCCGCAGACGTTGCTGCGCTGCTTGGCTGCACATACGAAGGCGAGACCACCGTTGAGGCTCAGCTCAAGCAGATGATCTTCACAATCGGTGAGAACATGTCTATCCGCCGCTTCGATCTGATCGAGGGTGATCTCGTATCCTATATTCACGGCAAGGGCTCCATCGGTGTTATCGTAAAGTTTGACGCTGATGAGGCTGTAGTGGCAAATGAGGGTTATGCAGAAGCAAAGAAGAACATCGCTCTTCATATCGCTGCTCAGAATGTTGTTCCTTACATTGCAAAGGAAGACGTTCCCGCTGCTGTTATCGAAGAAGAGAAGTCCGTTCTGCTTGCTCAGCTTGCAAACGATCCCGCAAACGCAAAGAAGCCTGCACAGGTTCTGGACAAGATCGTTATCGGCCGTCTCGGCAAGTTCTACGAGTCCAACTGTCTGCTTGAGCAGGAGTATGTAAAGGCAGAGAACAAGGAATCCGTTGCAAAGTATCTTGAGGCTTGCGGCAAGGCATTCGGCGGTAACATCGCAGTTGCTTCCTTCTTCCGTTACGAAAAGGGCGAAGGTCTGCAGAAGAGAGAAGAGGATTTCGCTGCAGAGATCGAGAAGATGGTCAACAAGAAGTAATTTGGATCCTATGGTGCTGCACGGTTACGTGCAGCACTTTTTCTTTTATTTTTGTGATTTGAGGGAAAACACAAACTTTTTTCAAAAAAGTTTTCAGAAAAATGTTTACAAATCGGTTAATACATAGTAAAATATATGTAGTATCATGAGTATATAAAGAATATATGTCTTGATTCACACCACGTATTAATTTTTAGGAGGACTTCTGTTATGAAGCTTGATGTGAAAGATTTTGAAACAAAAATGCAAAAGAGCATTGAGGCATATGAGAACGAATTGAAGACGATCCGTGCCGGCCGTGCAAATCCCGGTGTATTGGACAAGGTAACGGTAGATTATTACGGTTCTCCCACACAGATCACCGCTGTTGCGAGTGTATCCGTCCCCGATGCAAGAACGATCACCATTCAGCCTTGGGATAAGACTCTTTTGAAGGCGATCGAGAAGGCGATCCAGGCAAGCGATATCGGTATCAACCCGCAGAATGACGGTACCATGCTTCGTTTGGCATTTCCTCCGTTGACAGAAGAGAGAAGAAAAGAAATCACAAAGGATATCTCCAAAAAGGGTGAGGCTGCAAAGGTTGCACTGAGAAATATCCGTCGTGATGCAAACGATAAGTGCAAGGAGCTGAAGAAGGCAGGTTCTATGACCGAGGATGAACAAAAGGCATCCGAGAAGGACATTCAGGATATGACCGATAAGTACTGCAAGCAGGTCGACAAGATCACCGATGCCAAGAGCAAGGAGATCATGGAGATCTGATCCGGCTATGATTTGTATAGGACAAGGATGATCCAGCATCATCCTTGTTTCTCTGTTGGGTAAATAAGAATATGGAGATGCAGATCGATGGGATCGGTCAAAAAGCAGGGGGATTATATGGCAATACAGGTCGATGAACGGCTTCAGCATATCGCCTTCATTATGGACGGAAACGGACGTTGGGCAAAAAAACACGGAATGCCGCGTGAGTACGGTCATTCTGTTGGTGCGTCAACGTTTGAAAAGGTCGTTCGTTATTGCGGAGATGTCGGAATCAAAACGGTAACGGTGTATGCGTTTTCAACGGAGAATTGGAAGCGTCCCGAGGTCGAGGTCAAGGCGATCATGCTGATCTTCGGAGAATATTTGAAGAAAGCGGCGAAAAAAGCAGATGAATATGGTCTTCGTGTTGTATTCTTGGGGGATAAGCGTGTTTTCCCCGAAAACATCGCAAAGGATATGACCGCGCTTGAGATTGCAACTGCGAAGCATCCCTTGACGCTCAATATTGCAATCAATTACGGAGGCCGGGATGAGATCGTTCACGCGGTCAATACGCTGATCGGCATGGGGAAGACGAGCATCACGGAGGACGATATTTCCGCACATTTGTATACGGCGCACTGTCCGCCACCCGATCTGATCGTGCGGACGGGTGCGGAGAAAAGACTGTCTAATTTTCTTTTGTGGCAGTCCGCATATGCAGAGCTTTATTTCTGTGATACGCTTTGGCCGGATATGAGCGAAGCGGAGATTGACGCCGCGATCGAGGATTTTTATAAGAGAAAACGGCGTTTCGGCGGCGTGTGAGCCGATCCGCATGTCCCTTGGATAAGACAAAATCATTGAAGATGGAAAAGAGATAGTGAATTATGAAAACTCGAATCATTACCGCCATCTGTATGGGAGTCGTATTGGTTCCCATCGGCGTTTTTTCGCATACGGCAGTATTTCCGATCGCAATGGCGCTGCTTTGCGGGATCGGATGCTTTGAAATGCTTCGCTGTATCGGTGTTGATAAAAAATACGTATTATCTGTCCCGTGTATCGTTTTTGGGGCTGCAATGCCGATTGGCACATATTATTTTCATGAGAGTGGTTTTTTGCTGCTCTCCGCACTGACTGCGGTATTGATGTTCTGGGTATTTGTATGCGCCCTATTCTCTCACGGAGAGATCGCCATCGAAGCGTCTGCTATGGCATTTTTGGGGCTTGTATATATCGTATGGGGATTTTCTCTGATCGCTCTTTCCAGACAGATCAATCATGGAGCATATCTTTACCTTTTGCCGTTTGTCGGCGCATGGGTCGCAGATTCCTTTGCCTATTTTACAGGAAGACTGCTTGGCCGTCATAAGCTGATTCCCGACGTTTCTCCCAAAAAGACGGTCGAGGGTGCTGTGGGCGGTGTGATCTTTACGATGCTTGGCTTTGTTTTGTACGGATGGATCGTATCGCTGATCGCTGCGGATGTCAGTCCCAATTACCTCGCACTGCTGCTGCTCGGTCTCCCGATATCGGTCGTATCGATGATCGGAGATCTGGTGATGAGCCTTGTGAAGCGTCGCTATGAGATCAAGGACTATGGTAATCTGTTCCCGGGCCACGGTGGTGTGTTGGACCGCTTTGACTCGGTGCTTGCAACGGGTACGGTGCTGTATCTGCTCTGTGCCTTCACGCCGTTTTTCGGCTTGATCTTCTGATGCGGAATGCATAAACGGATGCGAGAGGAATATCCTTTATGGAGAGCAAAAATATGATCAAAAAACAAGATAAGATCGGTGCACTGCCCGTAACGGTGCTTGGCTCAACCGGTTCGGTCGGCCGTCAGACAATGGATGTTGCACAACTGCACGGTCTTCGCGTGGAAGGTATTGCGGGCGCACGGAATATCACGCTTCTGGAGGAGCAGATCCGTCGCTTTTCTCCCGCATACTGCGCAGTTGAGGATCCTGAGGCGGCGAAGCTTTTGCGTGTCGCGGCGGCGGATACACAGACCAAGATCCTCTCAGGCAGAGAGGGCGTTTTGTGGCTTGCGGAGAACGGAAGTGCGCGCGTTGTGCTGAATTCGATCATCGGAACGGCAGGTCTTGCGCCTACACTTGCGGCCATTCGTTCAAAGAAAAATGTTGCGCTTGCAAATAAGGAAACACTTGTTACCGCGGGTGAATTTGTGATGCGTGAGGCAAGGGAGCAGGGGGTTTCCGTGCTTCCGGTAGATAGTGAGCACTGTGCGATTTTTCAATGTCTGAACGGAGAGCCGCATGACCGTATTACAAGATTGATCCTGACATGCTCGGGCGGCGCTTTTCACGGACGGAAGCGCGATCAGCTCAGTGGTATGAAAAAGGATGATGCGCTTGCACATCCTACCTGGAAAATGGGAGCAAAGATTACCGTTGATTGTGCTTCGCTTATGAATAAAGGACTTGAGCTGATCGAAGCGGTCAGACTTTTTGACGTTGCGCCCGATATGGTTGATATCGTCATTCATAAGGAAAGTATTGTACATTCGATGGTGGAATTCTGTGACAGATCGGTGATGGCGCAGATGGCGCTTCCCGATATGCGTCTTTGTATCCAGTATGCACTGACGTATCCGGATCGAATGCCGTCACATTTGGAGCCGTTGGATCTTCGCAGAATCGGTACACTGACATTTTCAGAGCCTGACGAGGAAACCTTTACACTCCTGCCTCTGGCACGCCGTGCGGTAACGGAGGGCGGAATCAAGACCGCCGTTTTGAACGGTGCAAATGAAGCGGCTGTGTCGCTGTTTTTGCAGGACAAGATTACCTTTACCGACATTTTTGATTTGGTGGAGGAGGTCGTGGATGACACGGCAAATATGAAAAATCCGACATTAACAGATATTGAGGAAGCGGACAGAGAAGCACGCTCTGCTGTCATCCGTAAGGCATCCCGACACGGTGTCTGAGAGAATTGTCCATGTTTTTGCACAGCAAGGTTATGTGCTGTGGTGTAGGAAAGGAAGCATAGTTGATGAACATCGTTTTTATCCTGCTTGCCGTATTCATGTTCGGCGTGTTGATATTTATCCACGAGTTCGGACATTATACGGCGGCACGTATATTTCAGGTCAGTATAAAGGAGTTTTCGATCGGTATGGGACCGAAGCTTCTTTCGCGTGTTTCGAAGAAGACGAATATCCGCTATTCTCTTCGCGCACTTCCGATCGGCGGGTATGTTGCCATGGAGGGCGAGGACGAGGAGTCTGACGATCCGGGTGCACTCTATAAGAAGCCGGTTTGGCAGAGAATGATCATCACTGCCGCAGGTGCGTTTATGAATCTGACGGTAGGATTTCTGGTGATGGCGATCCTGGTTGCCTCATCTGCAACGCTTGGCGGTACGGTGGTTGCCGAGTTCTTTGAGGGGGCAACGACACCGTCATACGGCTTACAGGTACAGGATGAGATCATCAAGGTTGGTAATACACGTGTCCACTGTGCAACAGATCTTGTATATACGATCATGCATGATGCATATGAGCCGATTGATGTCACAGTTCTTCGAAACGGGGAACGGATCGTACTCAAGGATGTCGAATTCCCTCATTATGTAGACAGCGGTCATGTTTTCGGTGACAGAGATTTTTATGTTTATGCAGTGGAAAAAAATGTGGGAGAGGTCGTATCGCAGGCCTTTTGGCAGTCAGCAAATACGGTTACCATGATATGGGATTCCCTTTTTGATCTGGTATTCGGGAAATACAGTGTTCAGGATATGTCGGGACCGGTCGGGGTTACGCAGGTGATCTCGGAGGCGGCAAAGCAGGGCGCATATGATCTTGGATATATGTTTGTGTTTATTTCCGTAAATCTCGGTATTTTCAATTTGCTCCCCCTTCCCGCACTTGACGGCGGACGTCTTTTGTTCCAGCTTGTGGAGCTTGTCAGACGCAAGCCCCTGAACCCGGCGGTTGAGGGATATGTGCATTTTGCGGGAATTCTGCTCTTGATGCTTTTGATGGTAGTGGTGACCTTTCAGGATATCATGCGCCTTTTTTCGTAGAGCGGCGTAAGGATTGCTTGGGACTACAGGTGGAAAGGATAGACTGTGTCGGCGTTTTGCCGACGACGGCGTTTGGATAAATATGACACAAAAAATCAAAAGACGGGTGACACGTGCTGTGCGTGTTGCGGACCGTGTGATCGGCGGAGGTGCGCCGATCACGGTGCAGTCGATGTGCTCCACACCGACATACGATAAAGAAGCGTGTCTTGCACAGGTGCAGGCGCTGGAGATGGCAGGATGCGATATCGTGCGTCTTGCCGTACCGGACAAGGCATGTGCATCGACGTTTGCATATTTGAAGGAGCACGGCGTGCGTGTTCCTCTCGTTGCGGATATCCATTTTGATTATCGGATTGCATTGGAGGCTGCGGCGTGCGGTGCGGATAAGATCCGGATCAATCCCGGAAACATTGGTGACGATGACAAAGTCCGCTTGGTCGTAGAGGCTTGCAGACAAAGGGGACTGCCAATCCGCATCGGTGTCAATTCGGGCTCCCTTGAAAAGCATATATTGGAAAAGCACGGCGCACCGACGGCGCAGGCGTTGGCAGAGAGCGCCATGTATCATGCATCGCTTCTGCAGCGGTTTGATTTTTCGGATATCGTGATCTCTATCAAGGCATCCACGGTGACGGAAATGATCGAGGCGAACCGTCTGATCGCAGAGAAATGTGATTTTCCGCTGCATCTGGGAGTCACAGAAGCAGGAAGCATGCAGATGGGAACGATCAAAAGCGCGATCGGCATCGGCGCATTGCTTGCTGACGGCATCGGTGACACGGTCCGTGTATCCCTGACGGCAGACCCTGTGGAAGAGGTGCGTGAGGCACACCGTATTCTCCGCGCGCTTGAGATCGAGGACGGTATCCATTTGGTGTCCTGTCCGACCTGCGGCAGAACGCAGATCCCGCTGATCGATATGGTAAACGCCTTTGAGTCGAGAATGGGTGAGATCCGATACAGCGGATCCCTTCGTGTTGCAATGATGGGATGCGTGGTTAACGGTCCCGGTGAGGCGCGTGAGGCGGATATCGGAATTGCGGGCGGCAGGGATGAGGCGGTTCTGTTCCGTCACGGTGAGATCGTGAGAAAGATTCCCGCAGATACCGCTGTTGATGTTTTGATCGAAGAGATCAACGCAATGAACAGAGACGGGAAGGAAGCTGACAGTAAGATTTGAGGTGAGGTGATGGCATTGTCCGAAAAGACACAACGCACACTTCTTGATATTTTTCATAAATACCGTCCCAATGAAGGGACGGCTGCCGTTCTTTTATCGGCATACGATTATAAGCTGCGTATCGATCGGGAGCAGAAGCTTGTGGAGGTACGTGCGCATTTTCCTGCGTTGATCTCCAAAAGAGATCTTTATCGGATCGAGGAAGAGATCCGTTTGGCGCATGAGATCAACGGTGTACGGATTCTTCCAACCTATCCGCGTGCGCTGCTGACAGAGGAATATGTACCGCAGCTGATTACGGAGTTGATGCGTATCGGTGCGGTTTCACGCGGATTTTTTGACCGCTACCGTCTGATCTCTATGACGGAGGATACGCTTGTTTTGGAGATTCCGTTTACAGAGGGCGGTGTTGAACTTGTGGATCGTGCACACACACCGCGGCTGCTTGAGGAGATCATTGCGCGTGAATTCGGATGTGCTGTCCGTGTGCAGGTACGCAGATCGGAGAACGGCGCAGAGGATTATGCTGCGTTTGAACGTTCCAATGCGGAATACATTGCTTCTCTTGCCAGAGAGGCGGAAGCGCGTGCGCGTGAGGCACAGCAGGACCGCAGGGAGGCAGATGCGGCAGAGGAGGCACTATCCCTGCAGAAAACGGTCAATACGCTGGATACCCATCCGCTTCGCTTTTCCCATACAGAGGAGCATATTTGGCAGATTGGAAATATGACCTTTGATACCTCCTCTCCCGAGGTCGTTCTGGGGGAGATGTTTGAGCCGACCGATGTCACACCGATCCGCAATCTGGTGGATGCAAAGCGCAATGTCATGACGATGGGTATGCTGACGGGCGTTGACAGCAAGGAAACACGGAACGGCGATAAAATGATCATCACGCTGTTTTTGTCCGATATGGATTCGTCGCTGACCATGAAGCTCGTTCTTCCGACAGACGAGGCAAAGCCGCTGCTCAAAACGCTGACGGCAAAAAAGAAAAAGGTCAAGCGCGGAACGGCGGATGTGATTTCGTATTATATTGCGCTGATGGTGCGTGGCAACCTGCGTGCAGACCGCTTTGACGGTGAGCAGGTTTTGACACCGAACGATATTCTGCAGATCCATTATCTGGAAAGAGAGGACAATGCACCGGTCAAGCGTGTGGAGCTGCATTGTCATACCAATATGTCCTCAATGGACGCAACGATCCCGCCGGATGTGCTTGTCAAGACGGCGGTCCGCTTTGGAATGCCTGCGGTTGCGGTAACAGACCACGGAAACGTACAGTCCTTCCCGGAAATGATGCTTGCTGCAGAGAAGACGGACCTCAAGGTCATCTACGGTATGGAAGCATATTTTGTAGATGATACTGCACGTGCACTCTACGGTGCAACGGATGGGGATTTCGGCGAGGAATGTATCGTATTCGACATCGAAACGACCGGCCTTTCCAATCTCAATGATAAGATCACGGAAATCGGTGCTGTCCGTATCCGTGACGGTCAGGTCATTGACCGATTCAATACGTTTGTTGATCCGGAGCGGCCGATTCCGGCAGACATTACTGCACTGACGGGGATTACAGATGAGATGGTTTCGGGAGCACCGAAAATCAAGGAAGCATTGGAGGCATTTTTCTCATTCATTGGCGGTGAGGATAAGCTTCTGATCGCGCATAATGCGGGCTTTGACGTCGGGTTTATACGCCGTGCGGCTGAGCAATGTGATATGCCGTTCCCGAATCCGTACCTCGATACGGTGGCGATGAGCCGTTATGTCAATCCCGATTTGAAAAAGCATAAGCTGAATATCATCGCGGAGTATTTCGGACTAGGTGATTTTAACCATCACCGCGCATCGGACGATGCCGAAATGCTTGCGCAAATCTATTTCTGTATGACCGATAAGCTGCATCGGGAAGGGGTTCAGACCTTTGACCAAATGCGGCAGGCGATGAGCGAGAAGGCGGATCCCTTAAAGCTGAAGACATACCACCAGATCATTCTTGTCAAAAACCTGGTGGGACTGAAGAATCTTTACAAGCTGATCTCCTCGTCGTATCTGAAGTATTACAAAAAAACACCGCGCATCCCCAAAACACTGCTTGAGGAGCACCGCGAGGGTCTGATCCTCGGATCTGCATGCGAATCGGGGGAGCTTTTCCGCGCAATATTGGAAAACAGACCGGAAGCGGAGATCAAGGAGATCGCCAAATTCTACGATTACCTTGAGATCCAGCCGCTCTGTAACAACGGCTTTTTGATTGCAGACAGAACGGTTGCCGATGAGGAGGGCTTGAAGGCGCTGAACAGACGGATCGTTGCGTTGGGCGAGGAGCTTTCCATCCCTGTCGTTGCGACCTGTGATGCACACTTTATGGAGAAGCACGATGAGATCGTGCGTAAGATTTTGATGGCAGGCATGAAGTTCTCCGATGCGGACCGTGATATCGGACTGTATTTCCGTACAACGGAGGAAATGCTTGCGGAATTTGCGTATCTTGGTGAAGAGAAGGCGTACGAGGTCGTTGTAACCAACCCCAACCGTATTGCCGATCAAATCGAGAAGATCCGTCCGATCCCCGAGGGACAGTATACCCCGAAGATGGACGGTGCCGAGGAGGAATTGCAGCGTCTTTGTTGGGAGAAGGCACGGGAGTGGTATTCCGACGATCTGCCTGAGGTCGTCTCCGAGCGTCTGGAAAGAGAGCTTACATCGATTATCAAGCACGGATTTGCAGTTCTTTATATGATCGCACAGAAGCTGGTTGCGTATTCTAACAGTCTGGGCTATATGGTTGGATCCAGAGGATCGGTCGGCTCTTCCTTTGTCGCATCGATGTCAGGCATCTCCGAGGTCAATCCGCTGCCGCCGCATTACCGCTGTCCGAGCTGCAGGTATTCGGAGTTTATCATGGACGGCTCCTACGGATCGGGATACGATCTTCCGCCGAAGGAGTGCCCGCACTGTAAAGCACAGCTGATCCGTGACGGTCACGATATTCCCTTTGAGACCTTTCTCGGATTCTACGGCGACAAGTCTCCCGATATCGATCTGAATTTTTCGGGTGATGTGCAGGGTAAGGTCCATAAATATACAGCTGAGCTGTTCGGTGCGGAAAACGTGTTCCGCGCGGGAACCATTGGTTCACTTGCGTCAAAGACCGCCTTCGGTTATATTGCAAAATACGCAGAGGAGCGCTCGATCAAGCTCAATCGTGCAGAGATCGACCGCTTGATCAACTGTATGGTTGGCATCAAGCGTACAACGGGACAGCATCCCGGCGGTATTATCGTCGTTCCGAGAGAGTATGACATTTATGATTTTACGCCGGTTCAGCACCCCGCAGATGCTGTGGATTCCGATATCATCACGACACATTTCCAGTTTACCTATTTGCATGAAACGATATTGAAGCTGGATGAGCTCGGACACGATATGCCCACCAAGCTTAAGATCCTTGAACGTTACACGGGAATTGCGGCATCTGAGGTCGATACCTCTGACCGTGCGGTCTACGATCTGTTCCTTTCCTGTGCCCCTCTTGGACTGAAGCCCGACGATATTATGGGGTGTGAGCTTGGAACATGGGGTCTGCCGGAGTTTGGAACCCCGTTTGCACAGGGAATGTTGAAGGAAGCAAAGCCGAAGAATTTTTCGGATCTTCTGCAGATCTCGGGTCTTTCGCACGGAACAGACGTATGGCTTGGCAATGCACAGGATCTGATCCGTGACGGTACCTGTACCATTTCTGAGGTCATCGGAACGCGTGACTCGATCATGCTGTATCTGTCATACAGCGGTGTCGAAAAGTCCATGGCGTTCAAAACGATGGAATCGGTACGTAAGGGTAAGGGCCTGACTCCTGAAATGGAAGCGGCAATGCGGGAGAAAAATGTGCCCGATTGGTATATTGCCTCCTGTAAGAAGATCAAGTATATGTTCCCCAAGGCTCATGCGGCAGCTTATGTTATGCAGGCGATCCAATTTGCGTGGTATAAGGTGCATCGACCGCTGGAATTCTACGCAGCGTACTTTACTGCAGCGCCCGATGGCTTTGAGGCGGATATCGTTATGCGCGGCCGTTCCGGCGTTATCGCAAAAATCAATGAGATCCGTGGAAAAGGCAACGAAGCAACACAAAAGGATGCGGACGTTGAGGATGCACTGAAGATCGTCATGGAGAGTATGGCAAGAGGTGTCCGTTATCTTCCCCCCGACCTTTACCGTTCGGATGTACGGGCGTTTTTGCCGGAGGACGGAAAGATCCGTATGCCCTTTATATCGCTTCCGGGTCTTGGACTGACGGCGGCAGAAAAAATCGTGCATGTTCGTGATGAGGGACAGATCTATTCCAAACTGGAGCTTCAGGAGCGGGCAAAGCTGTCAAAGGCCGTTATGGAGATCCTGCAGGTCAACGGTGTGCTCGACGGAATGAGTGAAACGGATCAGTTGTCGCTGTTTTGATTGATTTATGTAAAAAAACGAAAATTTTTTTGCATAAAATTTGAAAAAGCCCTTGATAAAATACAAAGGAAATGGTATACTATACTTGTAAATTTATGTATCGGCCGAATCCGTGTGTAATTGGAAATATTACGACGATGCATGACGGTCGGAAAACGGTATAAAATCACAGAAAAGAAAGGTATAAATACGTTATGAACAAGACTCAGTTGATTGATGCAGTTGCACAGAAGACAGGAATGAAGAAGAAGGATGCAGAAGGCGCAGTAAACGCTGTTCTCTCCACAATCGAGGATACTCTTGCTGCAGGCGAGAAGGTACAGCTTGTTGGCTTCGGTACATTTGAGACCAAGCAGAGAGCTGCTCGTGTTGGCAGAAACCCCGCTACAAAGGAAGCAATCGAGATTCCTGCTTCCATGCATCCCGCATTTACCGCAGGTAAGGCTCTGAAGGAAACTGTCAACAAGTAAAGCATTCCAATACGGACCGCACTGAGAGCTTCGCTTACGGTGCGGTCATATTTTCTGTTGGAGATCGCACGGCGGTGCGGATATGAGGAAATGGTATGAGACTTGATAAATATTTGAAGGTTGCCCGTATTATTAAGCGCAGAACTGTCGCAAATGATGCCTGTGATGCTGATCATGTAACGGTCAACGGAAGACGGGCAAAGGCATCCTACGATGTTAAGACGGGCGATATTCTGGAGATTCGTTTTGGAGAAAAGGCGCTGCGTGTCCGTGTGTTGGATGTCAAAGAGCACGTCGGAAAGGCGGATGCCGCTTCTATGTATGAGGTGATCGACTGACCTTTTGGCAGTTCTTTTTCTGTTGTCATTTTCATATACTGTGGCAAAACAAGGATCGGAGGCACACGGTATATGACGGAGTCGACAGAGTTGACTAAGCGTACGATGCACGCAGAGGACAGTGTACATAAAATCTTTTTGGACGGACGGAGAGCCCTGCGCATGACAGGTGTCTGTGATGTGGACAGCTATGACGAGCATGTTCTGACTGTTCGTACCACGCAGGGGATCCTTACCTTGGAGGGGACGGGATTTCATGTCAAGCGGTTGTCTCTTGAGGACGGAGAACTCTTCTTGGATGGCGAGATTTCGGCACTGTATTACGAGGATGATCCGCATTCCTCCGCTCAGGGGGGCTTTTTCTCCCGTTTGTTCCGATGATGGCTGCCTGTGGGATGCTTCCGTGTGTTCTCAGCAGCGGTTTTGCGGGGATCCTTGTGGAGGCAAGTGCTGCAGGTGAGCCTGCGGTCCTCTTGTGGTCACTGTGCTTTGGTGTATTTCTTGGCGTTTTTTACGATCTTTTTCGCGTTGTCCGTACGGTACTCGGTCTGCACCGGGAGTTGACTGTCGGTGCGTGGACGAAGAGGCTCCGGTCGGTATCCTTCCGTTCTGTCTTATGTTCGCGGGACGTTACGGAACGGGATGACGGCAAGCAGCGGGATTCGCGATGGCGGAAAACGCTCCGCTCGGTGTTGGAACGGATCGGAGATAAGCTCCCCGGCCCCCGATGGTGGTTGCTGCTTGTGCTCGATCTGCTGTTTTTCGGGTTGAGTGCGATATTCGCTGCGGTGTTTGTGTATGCTGCAAATGCCGGCGTTCTTCGATGGTATATTCTGTTGCTGACGGGCATTGGTTTTTTTGTATATTACCGCACCGCGGGGTATCTTGTCATGCGGATCACGGTCTTCCTTTTGGCGACCGTGCATGCACTTTGCGCGGTGTTTTTCAACTGCACGTTGTATTATCCGTGCAAGGGGCTGGTGTATCTGTTCTGTCGGGTGAAGCATGGGGTTCGGCCTGTGTGCCGGCAGAGAAAGATGAAGAGAAAGGATGGATAGGATTTATGGAGCAAAATAAAAAGAAGCCGAAAAAAAAGGCGGGCTTTTTTACCAGAGTTGCATTCTTTGTTTTTCTGGGGTTCTGCGGGATTACGATCTTTCAGATGACGAATCAGATCCGTTCTTATCGGAAGCAGATCGATGATACGGAAGCGCAGATTGAGTATTACCGTTCTCGGATCGAGGCACTTGAGGATGAGCTTGCAACGCCGATCGATTATACATACATTCGCAAGATCGCCAAAAACAGGCTGAATTTCAGTATGCCGGATGATATCATCTTTTTCAACGATCTTTCCAAATGATCGATTTTTCCGCATATGACGTTGCGGATCTATGGCTAACTATAGGAAGACAGGCGGGTCTGCAGCATTGCGGACCGAGAAAATAAACAGAGTGCTTTTGCACGGTCGTTTTCTGCGGCTTGCGGATATCGGCTATGTGCAGGAGCAGCAGGACTGTGGAGCAAATTATGATGTATACAAGACGGGAATTGAAGAGGATCGTTTGGATTCTTTCGGTATTGACGGTCGTATCGGTCATTGTAGCCGCAGGGTTTGCGGTGCTGTATCTGACACGGGAGGAGCCGTCTCAGCCAACGGACATGCCGATCGATACAAAACCCGAGGATACTGAGATGCAGACTGCAGACACAGAGGAGCTTGCATCCTTGCGCCGCGAGAACGATGGCTTACGGCAGCAGCTGGAGACCCTTTGGGAAGAGCTCGAGCAGATGCGTGAGGAGGCGACCGGACGGCTGCCGGAAAGTGATGCCGATATGTCGGAGCTTTATGATCCCGGAAACCTTTCTCCGGCAGATCCCAAGTCATTGATCTATACCTTTGATCTGACAGCACAGCTTGAGCGAATCTCTTTGCTTGAGGAAAGCATGAAACATACGCCCTTTATCGTCGATCCCGAGGGAGAGCTGATCCTTTTTGAGGAGCTTGTGCTTGACGAGGAGACAGAGATTATTTACTGTGCTGCACCCGATTCTTCACTGGATGAGGACGGAAGGCCGACAGAAACCGTCATCGACTATGAGGCGATGGGCTATACTTATCCGAAGATCGCGATCTCCTACCGTGACCTTGTGCGGGGAACGACCTATGCCTTTGGCGGTGATGAGGTGTTCAATTCCGCAAGCTTGATCAAGGTGCCTTACATATATACACTTTTGTACCGTTTTGCACAGTACAATGAGATCAAGGCGGCAAACCCGGAGAATGATCCCGATATCGGCGAAACACTGCCTGAAAAAATATGGGAGCATTATGACCTGGAGAGAAAGATCCTTGTTACCGAGGATATGAAAGCAAACGGTTCGGGAAAGATCAAGGATATGGATCTTGAAGAGGGTGTGGAGTTTACCGTTCTTGAGCTGATCGAGTATGCGGTCAAGGTGTCTGACAATACCGCGTTTCGTATCCTTCGTGACCAGTTCGGATATGATTATTTTTGGAAAGTATCAAGGGAGCTTGGAGTCACCTCCGTGCTTCGCGGTTTCTACGATCTGACACCGAACGAGGCGTGTATCTATTTGACGGCAATCTACGATTTTGCAGAAGAGTATCCAACCGAGGGCGGGCTTCTGATCAGCCTGATGAAAAAAGCGAATCATCAGGTACTGATTCCCATGGCACTCGACAATCCTTCTGACGTTGCACATAAGTACGGATGGGATTCCTCCTCTTACCACGATATGGCGATCGTTTACGGTGATGCACCGTATGCGGTCTGCGTTATGACCGATTTTGATTTTTCTGTCAACAACGATGACATCAATGCATATATCCGCTCTCTTGTCAAGACACTCGATGAGATCCATGATGCGTTTTATGTTGCATATGATGAAGCAAATGATGTGCATGAGGATGAAGAACCGTAACACGAGAATACCGCGCTGCATATAATTGCAGTGCGGTATATTTTTTTGCCGTAAAACCATAACACTGTGAGTCAATGCCATATGACACGAACGCGGGTTGTCATCGGCTCTGTCACATATGCGGAAAAAGGGAAGAATGTGCTTTCTGCGCACCGTATCCCCGCAAGGATCGTTCGCTTATCTCCTGCAGAGAGCAAAAACGGGTGCGCCTTTGCCTTGGAGATTGTGGGAGCACACGATACAGCAATGCTGAGGTCGCTCCTTCAAAAGGAGCATGTTCGTTTTACGGATATTCTGACAGATACGCTGCCGATGCTTTGAATTTGGGGCAGATCACGGAATGACATGACCCGTGGACTGCCCCTTCCTTTTTCTGTATTGACATCCGCACGTGCGATTGAAAGAGGGGGAAATGCCATGATTTATCTTGATCATGCGGCTACAAGCTATCCAAAGCCTGCGATTGTCGGAAGAACGATGCTTCGGACAATGCGTGATGCGGGAGGAAACCCGGGAAGAAGCGGACATATGCTCTCGATGCGGGCGGCACAGACCGTCTATCGGACAAGGGAGGATGCTGCCTCCTTTTTTGGATCGGATGCGCCCGAGAATGTGCTGTTTTACCCGAATGCAACCTATGCGCTGAACACGGTACTCCACTCCTTCGGCAGGGGTGTTGACGGTGAGCGGCGGAGACATATATTGATTTCGGAGCTTGAGCATAATGCCGTTCTGCGGCCTTTGTACCATATGCAGCGAAAAGGAGAGATCGAATGGGATGTATATCCCGTTTTCTCACGTGACAAGGATGGCTGTATCAGCATGCTTTCGGACGAGGAAATCCTTGACGGGATCCGACGGCGGATCACGTCAGATACGGTACTTGTTTGTGCCTGTCATGTTTCCAATGTGTGTGCTGCACGACTGCCGCTGCGGCGAATCGGTACACTGTGCCGTTCTGCCGGTTGTGCGTTTCTTGCAGATGCATCCCAGAGCGCGGGTATTTATGATATTGATATGGAGAAGGACCATATCGATTATCTCTGTACAGCCGGTCACAAAGCACTGCTTGGTCCGCAGGGAAGCGGCTTGCTTTTGGTTGGCAAGCAGGCGAAGCTCCCTGTGTCCTTGGTACAGGGAGGGAACGGTGTTGCTTCGCTTTCTCCCGAAATGCCGACGGATCTTCCGGAGCGAATGGAGGCGGGGACGCTTTCTACACCGTGTATTGCAGGATTGGGTGCCGGAATTCGCTTCGTATCGGACATCGGCCTGGAAACCATACGGGCCAACGCGTATGCATTGTATCAAAGACTTCGGGAGATCTTGCTCTCTTTGCGCGGTGTTACTCTGTATCAGTCACAGCTGACAGAGGGGACGACACTTTCCTTTTCGGTAAACCAAAAATCCTGCGAGGAGGTTGCACAACGTCTTTCCAATGAGGGGATTTGTGTTCGTGCGGGGTTCCATTGTGCACCGATGCCGCACCGCGCGTTCGGAACGGAGAAGGAAGGAACGGTCCGTATCAGCATCGGATGGGGAAATACCTTGCGTGATGCGGATGCTTTCTATCATGTGCTCAGGCAGATCGTTTTTGATGAATCATGTGCCGTCTTCGGAAAATTTACGGGTGCTCCTTGCGCCGACGGAAAAAAAGACTGAAGAGTGCGGGACCGTTGAAGGGGATCAGCGGATAAAAATAACGCCGTTTTTCTTCTGCTGTCGGTGTTGTGATCAAAAGAAGGATCATCAGGACGGTACCGAGGAGGATGCCCCAAAAGCCGAAGACTGCGACCAGAAGCAGCATAGCGACACGCACATATTTGAAGGCATAGCCAAGCTCGTAGTTGTGCTGTGTAAAATGTGCAATGGTGACGACAGCCATATATAGGATCGTTTCCGGCATAAACCACCCTACCTCAATGGCAAAATCTCCAAGGATCAGTCCGCCGATGACGGAGAGCGAATTGGAAAGCGCATTCGGGGTGTTCATAGATGCCAGCTTCAATCCGTCGACGGCGAGCTCGATCAGCAAAAGCTGAATGAGAATGGGGACGGAGGATGCTTCTGTTTGAGACAAGAACGCAAGCCATCCCGGAAGTGCGGGGCGGAGGGTGACGATGGCGTACCATGTCGGAATGAGATAAATCGACAAAAGGTAGGTGATCAGACGCAGAATCCGCAGGTACGTCCCCGTAAACGGTGCGAGATAAAAGTCATTGGTCTCCTGCAAAAAGGAGAAGATCGAAACGGGCAGGATCATCGCCTGCGGTGCGTTTTCACAAAGGAGCAGGATGCTGCCCTCTGCAATCGATGCGGCAGCAGTGTCGGGGCGTTCTGTATATCGAAAGCGGGGGAACGGGTTCCAAACACGTTTTTTCACAAGACATTCGGCAACGCTTTGCGTTCCGAGACAGAGCGTGTCGGCGGTGATCTCGGACAACCGCTTCTCCAAATAGGCAAGAAGAGAATCGTCGGCCCGTCCCTTCATGTAACACAGAACCACATTTGTTTTGGAAGCGGTACCGATCAGATGATTTTTCATAACAAGATCGGTGGACGGGAGCAGACGGCGGATCATAGAACAGTTGCGCGCAAGCGTTTCCACAAAACCGATATGTGCGCCGCGCAAAACCTTGTCGTGCTCCGGCTCATCAAGTGATCTTGTCGGCACATTTCTGCTTTTGATCAGAATGCCGCTTTGCGGAAATGCGGAAATCAGCAGCAGAAGGCAGCCGGTGGAAACACCGAGATGCAGCGTGTCTGCATCGTCTGAGATCTCAGTCTCCGCGTAAGGGATATATCGATTCGCGAAGGCTTGTGCATCTGTTATGGCGGGGATACTGCCGTTATCGCCCATGCAGAAGGACAGTACCCTTTGCGTCATGCTCATATCGCATAAGCCTTCTGTAAAATAAAGAACCGCATCCATGCCGCAGACAGACAACCGGCGTTTGACAATACCGAAATTGGGCAGAGCAAGACGGCGGTCTATCGTAAGGATGCTTTTTTTGAATTCGGTACTGAGTCCTGGATGCTTGCAGGACATGGATCATCACCTCTTTTTTGGCAGTATGAGTGTTTTTGGGGATCGTTATGTGTGTCAGTTATTCCCATCTGTCGAATATAAAGCGTCTTTGACGAATATTGCTGAGAAAAAATTACAAAAAAACCTTGACAAGGAGGGGGGACTTGTGATACAATGTTATACTGTATTACAATGGCGAATTTTGCCTTTTTTGCGTTAAACACGGTTTTTTGTGTTTGGGCAAAATCTGTGATTTGTACATCCGATTTCGGTTGATGCAATTGGAAATTGTTGAAAATGCACAATATGATTTCTGCTTTTGTACAATCGGAACTATTTATTAGAATGGAGTGATTGTGTCTATGGTCAAACCCCGACAGCTTGGCAAGAATGTCCGCATGAGCTTCCAAAAAATCAACGAAGCGCTTGAAATGCCGAATCTTATTGAGGTTCAGAAAAAATCGTATCAGAACTTCCTTGAGGTAGGCTTGATGGAGGTATTGCGCGATGTATCTCCTATCACGGACTATTCCGGCAACCTGATCATTGAGTTTATCGATTATTCGATCGATCCTGTGCCGAAGTATCCTGTGGAGGAGTGCAAGGAGCGTGATGTCAATTACGCTGTGCCGCTTCGTGTGACCGTCCGTCTGACAAACCGCCAGACCGAAGAAGTCAAGGAGCAGGAAGTGTTCATGGGTGATTTCCCGCTCATGACAGAAAACGGTACCTTTATCATCAACGGTGCGGAGCGTGTTATCGTTTCGCAGATCGTTCGTTCTCCCGGTGTTTATTTTGATACCGCACTGGACAAGTCCGGCAAGCGTATCTTTACCGCGCAGATCATTCCCTATCGCGGTGCATGGCTTGAGTATGAGACGGATGCAAACGATGTTCTCTTTGTCCGTATCGATAAGAACAGAAAGATCCCCGCTACCATTTTGATCCGTGCACTCGGTATCGAAACTGTCGCTGAGATCAAGACATTCTTCGGTGATCTGCCGCTTCTGGAGTCCACAATGGAGAAGGACGGCATGCAGACACTGGCAGATGCAAACGGTACGACCGCAGGCGAGGAAGCGCTCAAGGAGATCTATAAGAAGCTCCGTCCGGGTGAGCCTCCGCTTGTTGAGTCTGCACAGCTGCTCATCAACAACCTTTTCTTTGATCCCAAGAGATACGATCTTGCCGCAGTCGGCAGATATAAGTATAACAAGAAGCTTGCGATCGGCAAGAGACTGATCGGTCAGACACTGACTCGTTCCGTAATCAGCCCGATCACAGGTGAGATCCTCTATGATGCGGAAACGCTTGTTACAGAGGAGATCGGACTTGCAATCGAAGCTGCCGGTGTCAATGAGGTATATGTCCGCATTGAAAACGAAGGTGAGATGAAGGTCTTCTCCAACGGTATGATCATGCCCGAGGTCATTCTCGGATACGATCTCTCCGACATCGGTATCACAAGCAAGGTGAAGACATCCGTGCTTCTGGAGATCGTTGAAGCCTGCGAGGGTGACATGGATGCCGTGAAGGATGAATGTGTACGCCGCCGTGAGGAGCTTTGTCCCAAGCATGTAACCAAGGATGATATCTTTGCGTCCATCAACTATATCATCGGTCTTCAGTACAATATCGGTGATGTCGATGATATCGACCATCTCGGCAACCGCCGTCTGCGCTGTGTCGGTGAGCTTCTGCAGAACCAGATGCGAATCGGATTCTCCCGTATGGACAAGATCGTCAAGGAGCGTATGACAACCAACGATACGGATGTCCTGACACCGCAATCTCTTATCAATATCCGTCCTGTCGTGACAGCGATCCGCGAGTTCTTCGGATCCTCCCCGCTGTCTCAGTTTATGGATCAGGCAAACCCCTTGGCAGAGCTGACACACAAGAGACGTTTGTCTGCACTCGGACCGGGCGGTCTTTCCCGTGACCGTGCATCCTTTGAGGTCCGTGACGTTCACTATACACATTACGGACGTATTTGTCCCGTCGAGTCTCCCGAAGGTCCGAATATCGGTCTGATCTCCTCTCTTGCAACATTTGCCCGTATCAATGAGTATGGCTTTATCGAAACACCGTATCGCCGTGTAGATAAGTCTGTAGAACCGCATGTTGTGACGGACGAGATCGTCTATATGACTGCGGATGTCGAGGACAAGTATATCATTGCGCCCGCTAAGGTGCAGCTTGATGAAAACGGTGCGTTTGTCAAGAAGAAGATCATTGCACGTGACCGTGCAGATATCGTTGAGGTCGATGCTGACCGTATCGACTTTGTTGACGTATCTCCCAGAATGGTCGTGTCTGTTGCGACCTCGATGATCCCCTTCCTTGAAAACGACGACAATACCCGTGCGCTCATGGGCTCGAACATGCAGAAGCAGGCTGTTCCGCTTCTGACAACAGAGTCTCCGATCGTCGGTACCGGTATGGAGTACAAGGCAGCGGTAGACTCCGGTGTCTGTGTTCTGGCAAGAGAAGCAGGTATCGTTGAAAGCGTAAGTGCGGATGAGATCGTTGTCCGCTGCAATTCCGGCAAGAAGGATGTATATCCGCTGATCAAGTTCAAGCGTTCTAACCAAGGTACCTGTGTCAACCAGAGACCGATCGTGTCTCAGGGGGATCAGGTAGAGGCAGGCGAGGTCATTGCTGACGGTCCTGCAACCGCAGATGGTGAGATCGCACTCGGTAAAAACATGCTGATCGGCTTTATGACATGGGAAGGCTATAACTATGAGGACGCTGTCCTTTTGAACGAGCGTCTTGTTAGAGATGATATTTATACTTCCATTCATATCGAAGAGTATTCTCATGAAGCAAGAGATACCAAGCTCGGTCCGGAGGACATCACCCGTGACGTCCCCAACGTCGGCGAGGATGCGCTCAAGGATCTGAACAGCGAGGGTATTATCCGCCGCGGTACAGAGGTACATGCAGGCGATATTCTGGTAGGTAAGGTAACACCGAAGGGTGAGACCGAGCTGACAGCAGAGGAGAGACTTCTGCGTGCCATTTTCGGCGAAAAGGCACGTGAGGTGCGTGATACGTCCCTGCGTCTGCCCCACGGTATTTCTGGTATTGTCGTAGACGTTAAGGTATTCACAAGAGAAGCAGGCGACGAGCTTCCGCCCGGTGTCAACAAGGTCGTTCGTGTATATATCGCACAGAAGAGAAAGATTTCTGTCGGTGATAAGATGGCGGGCCGTCACGGTAATAAGGGTGTCGTTTCCCGTATCCTTCCTCCGGAAGATATGCCGTTCCTGGCTGACGGTACTCCTTTGGATATCGTATTGAATCCGCTGGGCGTTCCGTCCCGTATGAATATCGGTCAGGTACTTGAGGTACACCTTGGTTATGCTGCGAAAAAGCTTGGCTGGAAGGTCATGACGCCTGTATTTGACGGTGCGACACACGATGATATCGAAGAATGTCTCAAGCTTGCAGGTATCGATCCGAGCGGTAAGTCCACGCTGTATGACGGACGTACCGGTGAGCCCTTCGATAACCCCGTTACCGTCGGTATCATGTACTACCTGAAGCTGCATCACTTGGTTGACGATAAGATTCATGCACGCTCCACCGGTCCCTACTCCCTGATCACGCAGCAGCCGCTTGGCGGTAAGGCGCAGTTCGGCGGACAGCGTTTCGGTGAAATGGAGGTATGGGCACTTGAGGCATACGGTGCTGCATATACGCTTCAGGAGATTTTGACTGTCAAGTCTGATGATGTGACAGGACGTGTCAAGACATACGAAGCGATCGTTAAGGGCCAGAATATTCCGACGCCCGGTGTTCCCGAGGCATTCCGCGTGCTTGTAAAGGAATTGCAGGCACTGACGCTTGACGTCCGTGTGCTGGATAAGGACGGTAACGAGATCGAGCTTTCCTGTCTCTCCGAGGAAGAGATCAACGACAGCAGCGAGGTTTCGAAGATGGTCGGCCCTGTCGTAACGGACGGAGAAGACCTTCCGGACGGCTTTGTCGAGGAAGAGGATGATGAGGATGCGGATTCCGCTCATGACGATGATTCCAACCTCCTGTCGGATGATTTTCTGATGTCTGCATACGATGACGAGTATGAAGATGATCATTACGATGAAGATATTATTGATGAATGAAAGGGGAGTATGATCTGACCTATGGAAAAAGAATTTGCTTCGATTAAAATCGGTCTGGCATCTCCTGAGATGATCAGAAATTGGTCTCATGGCGAGGTCAAAAAGCCTGAGACGATCAATTACAGAACCTTGAAGGCGGAGCGCGACGGTCTGTACTGCGAGCGTATCTTTGGTCCGACAAAGGACTGGGAGTGTATGTGCGGCAGATATAAGAGAGTACGCAACAAAACGACACCCTGTGAAAAGTGCGGTGTCTCCGTAACCTCCAAGAAGGTCCGCCGTGAACGTATGGGACACATTGAGCTTGCATGCCCCGTTTCCCATATCTGGTATTTCCGTGCGATCCCCTCTCGTATGGGATTGCTGCTTGATATCACTCCCCGTAATCTGGAAAAGGTTCTTTATTTTGCATCCTATATTGTTATCGATCCCGGAACAACTCCGTTGCAAAAGTATCAGCTGCTCTCTGAAACGGAGTATCGTGAATACTACAATCAGTATGAGGATGAGTTCCGCGTCGGAATGGGTGCGGAGGCGATCAAGGAGCTTTTGGCAGAGCTTGATTGCGACGAGCTTTCCCGTTCTCTGCGCGAGGAGCTGAAGACAGCATCTCAGCAGAAGAAGATCCGTATCGTAAAGCGTTTGGAGGTCGTGGAAGCATTCCGCGAATCCAACAACAAGCCTGAGTGGATGATTTTGGATGTAATTCCTGTCATTCCTCCGGATATTCGTCCGATGGTGCAGCTTGACGGCGGTCGTTTTGCAACCTCTGACCTCAATGACCTTTACCGCCGTGTTATCAGCCGTAACAACCGTCTGAAGAGAATGAATGATCTGTCGGCTCCCGATATCATCATTCGTAATGAAAAGCGTATGTTGCAGGAGGCTGTCGATGCACTGATCGATAACGGCCGCCGCGGTAAGCCGGTTACAGGCCCCAATAACAGACCGCTCAAGTCTCTGTCCGAGATGCTGCGCGGTAAGCAGGGACGTTTTAGACAGAACCTGCTCGGTAAGCGTGTTGACTACTCCGGCCGTTCCGTTATCGTTGTCGGACCGACGCTGAAGATCTATCAGTGCGGTCTGCCAAAGGAAATGGCACTTGAGCTGTTCAAGCCGTTTGTCATGAAGCGCCTTGTGGAGACGCAGAAGGCCTCCAATATCAAGGATGCGAAGAAGAAGGTTGAGCGTGTCAATGATGATGTTTGGGATGCGCTCGAGAATGTCATCAAGGAACATCCCGTTCTTTTGAACCGCGCACCGACACTGCACAAGCTGTCGATCCAGGCGTTCGAGCCGATCCTTGTAGAGGGACGCGCGATCAAGCTGCATCCGCTCGTATGTACGGCGTTTAATGCGGACTTTGACGGTGACCAGATGCCGGTACACGTTCCGCTTTCTGCAGAGGCACAGGCGGAGGCCCGTTTCCTGATGCTTTCTGCCAATAACCTTTTGAAGCCTGTGGATGGACGCGCGGTTGCCGTTCCGTCTCAGGATATGGTCCTCGGTTCCTATTATCTGACCATTGATAAGCCCGGCGAACCCGGTGAGGGTCACGCTTTCCGCGATTTCAACGAGGCAATGATGGCATATGCGAACGGCGAGCTCGGTCTGCATGCTGCGATCAAGGTCCGCGTGTTCAAGGAACGCAACGGTAAGATGGAATCCAAGGTCATCAACACCACGCTCGGCCGTATGATCTTCAACGGCCCGATCCCGCAGGATCTCGGATACGTTGACCGTTCCGATCCTGACAAGTTCTTTGATCTTGAGATCGATTTCGTTTGCGGCAAGAAGCAGCTTGGTGATATTGTTGACCGCTGTATCAAGGTTCATGATGCAACGATCACTGCTCAGGTTCTTGATGATATCAAGTCCATGGGATACAAGTATTCTACACTCGCATCTCTCTCCATTGCGTTCTCTGATATCGTGGTTCCGCCCGAAAAGGCTCAGCTGATCGCGAATGCAGAGGAAACTGTTGAAAAGATCAACCGCTCCTTCCAGCGCGGTATGCTTTCCGAAACAGAGCGTTACAAGGCTGTTGTCGAGACATGGGATAAGTGTACCAAGGATGTTACGGACAAGCTGAATGCAAGCATGGATCGTTATAACTCCATCAAGATGATGTCTGACTCCGGTGCCCGCGGTTCCATGGCACAGATGAGACAGCTTGCCGGTATGCGCGGTCTTATGTTCTCCGCGACCGGTAAAACGATGGAAATTCCGATCAAGTCCAACTTCCGTGAAGGCATGGATATTCTCGAGTACTTTATCGGTGCGAGAGGCTCCAGAAAGTCACTTTCCGATACAGCTCTGAAGACGGCAGACTCCGGATATCTGACAAGACGTCTTGTCGATGTTGCTCAGGAGGTGATCGTCCGCGAGGAGGATTGCGGAACGACAGAGGGTCTTTGGGTCGGCAACGTTATGGACGGTACCGATATTATTGAACCGATGAAGGACCGTTTGCTCGGACGCTTTGCAATGCAGGATATCGTTCATCCGGAGACGGGCGAGCTGATCGTCGAAAACGGAGAAATGATCAATTCCGAGCAGGTTAAGAAGATTACGGATGCGGCTATTCCCGAGGTATATCTGCGTTCTGTTCGTAAGTGTAAGGCAAAGCACGGCGTTTGTGTACGCTGCTATGGATCTGACCTTGCAACAGGTAAGCCCGTATCGATCGGTGAGGCAGTCGGTATCATTGCGGCACAGTCTATCGGTGAACCCGGTACACAGCTGACGATGAGAACCTTCCATACCGGCGGTATCGCGGGTACAAATATCACGCAGGGTCTTCCCAGAGTCGAAGAGCTCTTTGAAGCACGTAAGCCCAAGCAGACAGCGATCATCGCTGAGCTGTCCGGTACTGTGCAGATTCAGGATGCAAAGAGAAACCGTACGGTTACGATCAAGGATACCGAAGAGCGCGAGGTCGTATATGCAGTTCCGTTTGGTACGAAGATGACCATTGCGGACGGCGATTATGTTTCCCGCGGTCAGGCGATCACGGAAGGTAACCTCAGTCCCCAGGATATTACACGCGTCAACGGTATCGATGCTGCGTATGACTATCTGGTACGTGAGGTACAGAAGGTATACCGTATGCAGTCGATCGATATTAACGATAAGCATATTGAGGTCATTACCCGTCAGATGACAAGACAGGTCAGAGTTGAGGATGCCGGTGATACGGCGCTGCTCTCCGGCTCTGTTGTCGACATCAATACCTTTGATTCCGCAAACGAAGAGGTACAGGCAAAGATCGATGCAGGCGACAAGACACTTCGTCTTGCTGTATGCACGCATATGCTTCTCGGTATCACGAAGGCTGCTTTGCAGACAGAGTCCTTCCTGTCCGCTGCTTCCTTCCAGGAGACGACAAAGGTACTCACCGAGGCTGCGATCCGCGGTAAGGTCGACCATCTGCTCGGCTTGAAGGAGAATGTCATCATCGGTAAGCTGATCCCTGCAGGAACAGGTATGGAGCGTTATCGTAATATCCGTATTCAGAAACAGGATAAGGTGCTTGAAGAGCGTCCTGTCGCTGAGTAAGCGCGGATTGTTTCCAAATTTCATTGACGACTGCAGTTTTTTGAGATTTTTATCAAAGAGATCGCCGGTTGTCTGCACCCGGTAGACAAAAATGTCTTCCGGGATTTTGTTTTATATAAACAACAGATCGACATTTATCGGACATTGAAAAAGCGTTTTATGCATATGGTCCGGCGGGGGGAGCTTTGCCGTTTTCGCGGCTCGGTCAATCCAAAGTATTGCGTTATCATTACAAAAAAGTTCAAAAAAATATAAAAAGTTTTATACTATATCTATTGACAAATTCATATTAGACGATAAAGTCGGCATTTAATTGCGAAAGATGGTTGACAAGAGAGAATTTTTGTGATAAAATTAATATATCCGTACATTACGCAGTTTTTTTTGCAGTGATGCGGGTTCTGGCAGTTATTGCAAAGAAATGCCTTGCGGATAATGAGACATTATATTTTTCAAAATGTGGAGGAAAACATGATGAACACAAATGTCAAATCGTTACTCTCGATGGTTTTGTGTTTGCTCCTGGTTGCAACAGCTGTTGTCGGCTGTGGTGACAACGGAGGTACGATTCCCGAAGCTAACCTCAAGCAGGCTGAGTACAACACAACCACAACAACCATGCCCAGCAACTGGAACGAATTCACCTATGCTGACAACAATGATACTCAGATCATGAGTTACATTGGCTCCTCTTTCTTCGAATATGACTACAAGTTCGAGAATGATGAGAAGTTCAACAAGGACGGAACCATCAACAAGGATGCGATCGTTCCCGGCGCATACACCACCAACTACTCTGCAGCAACTAAGCTCGAGGATGTCACCTCTTCTGTTGATGCAAAGT
>JAFQMO010000151.1 GCA_017414385.1 Clostridia bacterium | reverse complement strand
TTGGTGGGTCATCGGGGACTTGAACCCAGGACCAACCGGTTATGAGCCGGTAGCTCTAACCAACTGAGCTAATGACCCAAAAATCACCTTATATATTATAACATAAGGATGGGTAAAAGTCAATTCCTTTCTCGAAAAATCATAACACGGACATACGGTGAAACGTACATTACATCTTATTTTACAGGTTGTTTATAGTTTTTTCACGAACACATCTTCAATCGCTCATAATTTGTGTGTATACTATAGATAGATGTGTATTCGATGTTTTTTCATATCATGAAAAAGATGGGAAAGCGGCGATGCGATCGAGAATCAAACAGAAAGGGCACCATCGTTGCGGCGGGGTGAAGGTTATCACCATGTCAGAAAAGATACAAGAGTCCAAGGGGCGTTTTGTCATCTTGTTTCCGCTGAGCTGTATTTTGATCGGTATGGTCTTCTGCTTTTTTCCTGATTGGATCGTCAATACGCTGTCATTGCTATTGGGAATCCTGTGTGCACTTTACGGTGCGTGGCGTCTTATCGATGCGATCCGCGGAAATGGCTTTTCCCGTGTCGGTGCAGTGATCGGCGGTGTTCTTGCAATCGTATTCGGTGCCTACGTGATACGAAATCCGGAAAACGTCTTTTCTCTGCTTCCGCTTGCGGCAAGTATCTTCTTTCTGTTTGACGGTATCGATCGGATCCGTTCTGCGGCGATCATGCACCGCGCAGCGAAGCGATCGTCGGGCGGCATGCGGAATCATTCTGTATTTATGCAAAAGCAGAAAAAACGGTGGATGTCCGCGTGTCTGATCGGTGTACTCACCATCGCATTTTCATTGTTTTTACTTTTTTTCCGTTTTTCTGCAATTCAGTTGATGCTGCGCATCATCGGTGTTTTTATTGCGCTTAACGGGATTGGTGCACTGTGGACAGCACATGTGGTTGATGTGACGGTACACTACTTTGATGAGAGCAAATCCAGGCATATTCCGGATGACGGGAAGTATAATGCGGAGTTTCGCGATATTACAGATGAATGAGCGAACGGAAGCATTTGTGCCGAATCAAACAAATCGATAAGAAAAAGGGACGTCTGCCGATCGGCGATGTCCCTTTTTTGTCCATTGCGGAGGTGTTTTGATTATGCGATGGCATCGGCAGGTGCGTTCTCGGGAAGCCAGCCGGTGAAGCCGAGCTCGGGAAGTGCGTGAATGGCAGCCATATCCTCTGCGGTGATCTCAAAATCGAAGATCTGTGTATTCTCAAGGATTCTGGAGGGGGTTACGGACTTGGTGAGCGGATTGAGACCGGACTGCAGAACAAAACGCAGACACAACTGCGCAACAGACTTGTTATACTTTGCTGCGATTGCTGCAAGTGTCGGATCACCGAGAACGGCGCCGCATCCGAGCGGGCTGAATGCCTGGACGAGCATTTCCTTCTCCTGAGAATAAGCGACGGTTTCAGGCTGTGTGTAACCGGGATGGAACTCGATTTGATTTACCATCGGAAGAATGCTGCAGCGCTCTGCAAGTGCATCGTAGTGCTTCTTCTGAAAATTGGAAACACCGATCGCACGGATCTTACCTGCACGGTATGCATCCTCAAATCCCTGCCATGTAGCAGCGTTGATCTCCTTCCAATCGGGAGAAACGCGCTCTACGCAAGGCCAGTGGATCAGATACAGATCGACATAATCCATGCCGAGATTCTTGAGGGAGATGTCGATGGCTTCCTTGGTTTTCTCGTAGCCGCGCATAGTGACCCAGTGCTTGGTGGTTACGAAAATTTCATCTCTTGCGACGCCGGAAGCACGGATACCTTCTCCGACTGCTGCTTCGTTGCCGTAAGCAAAGGCAGTGTCAATGTGGCGGTAGCCGACACGAAGTGCTTCAATGACAGAATTTTTTGTGATCTCTCCATCGGGTGTCTGGTAGGTTCCGTAACCGAGACAGGGGACCTCAACACCGTTTTTGAGTACAAAGGAATCAGTAAGCTTTTTCATGATGGTTCTCCTTTTATTTCATTTAATTTTTGACTTAAGAAAAGTATTGCAGTGTGGCTGCTTCGTCACCGATGGTGGATGCGGGACCGTGTCCGGGATAGATGCGGATATCACCGTCCATGGAAAGAAGGCGGTGCAATGAATCGGAAAGACTGCGGATATCGCCATACTTAAAGTCATAACGTCCAAAACCGCCGTTTGCAAACAAGGTATCCCCTGTCAGCATTTGACGTGTCTGTTCACAAAACAAGCAGATACATCCCGGTGTATGTCCGGGCGTGTTGAGCACACGGAAGGAGAGTGCCGATGCACCGTCTCCCAGCGTCAGTGTATCTCCCTCGCGGAGCGGAAGATCGGGGACAGGGAACACGGTGGGATTGGAAAACAGTGTGGACACATTGGCATCGGGGTCGGTCAGAATACATTTCTCCGCTTCATGTGCAGCGGTAACGGCATCGGGAAAACGCTTACGATAGGCAGGGAGCATTTCTGCATGATCGTAATGTCCGTGCGTCAGAACAAGATAACGGATATGCAGTCCGTTTTTTTCGGCGTAGTTGGCGGCAATTTCCGGATCACAGGAGAAATCTACGATCATCGCATCCTTGCTGTCTGTGTTATAGACGATATAGGTGTTGGCATCCGAAAGACCGCCATGCAGCAGCTTGATCATAAATGTGTACCTCCCGATGACTGTATGCTTTGGGCTTGTGCTATTTTTCGCTGTACTAAGCGCAGTGCGATGAGAAAACCGATCATATTTGCGATTGACGTAACGATCCACGAAACGGGATACGAGGAATAGAGGCATTCCAGCGTCGGCGTCATACGGAAGAACGTATAGAGCCAGGCAACGCGCAGACCGCAGGCACCGAGGATCGCCATGACCATCGGTACAAAAGAATATCCGAGACCGCGCATCAGACCGGCCAGAACATCCATGATGCCGCACAGAAAATAGGTACAGCAGATGATACGCATGCGGACCATGCCGAAGGAAATGATATCGGGGTCGCTTTCATAAATTGAGAGCAGAGATCTGCCGAAGAGGAGCGCTACGGTACCGAGCAGCAATCCGATGACAGTGACCAACAGGATGCAGTAAACGAAAATCTGCTTGATCCGCTTGATGTTTCCTGCTCCGAGATTTTGCCCCGTAAAGGACAATGCAGCGTGATGAATGGAGTTCATGGCAACGTAGATAAAGCCCTCAATGCTCGCAGCAGCACCGTTTCCTGCCATCACTGCCGAACCAAAACCGTTGATGGAGGATTGAATCAGTACATTGGAAAGGGAGAAGACGGATCCCTGAATACCGGCAGGAATACCTGCGCGCAGGATGATGGTCAGCTTTTCCCGATAAATGTGCATTTCCTTTGGACGGAATGCAAACGGAGCGCTTTTTTCAAGCATCAGACACCTTACAACAAAGGCTGCCGACAAAAACTGTGCGGCAATGGTACCGATTGCAACGCCTGCAACGCCGAGATTGAAAATGATCACGAGGATCAGATTCAGTATAACATTGACGATTCCGGAAACAGCGAGGTAGATCAATGGGCGGCGTGTATCACCGACTGCGCGCAGGATCGAGCTCCCGAAATTGTAGATCATCGAAGCGGGCATACCAAGAAAATAGATCCGCATATAAAGTGTGGCCTGATCGATGACGTTTTTGGGAGAACTCATCCATGTCAGAAAGGTACGGCAAAAAACGAAGCCGATCGCACCGACGATAAAACCGCCGATGATACTGATCAACATGGCAGTATGAACCGTCTCGTAAATGCCGCGGTTGTTTTTGGCACCGAAAAACCGTGCCGTAGCGACATTGACACCGACAGACAGACCGATGAAAAGTGTTGTGATCAGATTGATCAAGGCTCCTGTGGAGCTGACGGCAGCGAGTGCCGTTTCTCCTGCACATTGCCCGACAACGATCACATCTGCCGCGTTATAGAGCAGCTGAAGGACACTTGAGAGCATCAGTGGCAAAGCAAATAGGATCAGCTTGGAAAACAGCGGTCCCTCGCACATATTGATCTCATATCGTTTTGTCATAACAGTGTTTGATACTTCCTTTCCATTGTAAAAAGACGGGGTGACGTTTGGATATCAGCAGAAAGGCGTTTTTCCGTCTTTGAGGAAGATATCTTTACGCATAATGTCGTAATAGGCTTGGGTCGGATCTTCAAACCTCAGATCCAGCATATTTTCTGCGGCACGGATCAAGTATTCCGGATTGAGGAAGTTTTCATTATCCGCGCAAAGAAGCGCATGGATATGAAGAAGCGAGGTATCCGCATCGTAGCTTGCCTGTGATTTGAGGATCTGCGGATGGATGTCGACCTCGCGGTCCCCGGATTTCGTCTTTTTTGTTACGACGAGCGGGGCAGAGTAAAGCGTGTTCAGTGCATCCGCCATTGCTGCATCGGCTTTTTTATGATGAACGGTGATATCATAGCTTGCAAAGCCGATCTCTGTCATCTTGTGAATGGGCGGTGCGGCGTAAAACAGCTGAAGCTCCTCTGGCATACATGGATTGAGCGAATCAATGACTTGACGCGGTGTTACGGGAGCTACCATCTTGATATCGGCAAATTCACATTCGGATTGGATGCCGATGGAGAGCGGCGTGGAAAACACCATTTTCGGATGCGGGTTGAATCCCTCGGAAAACCAGATGGGCAGGTGGGAACGAACAAATGCGCGCTTCATGAAGCGCTGAAGATCCAGATGCGAGATAAATTGCAGCTGACCGACCTTATAGAACCCAAGACGAACGGTGAGCGTTTTGCTTTGCGGATGGATGTCGTCCATCAGTTGGTCTTGCGGTATTGGCAGAGCTCTTTTGAGCACCACGTCTGTTCACCTCCCAATCTGTTTGCACCGCATCCGGCACATGCCTCCATGCAGTTTTTGGTCGTTTTTGTCTGATATGCCTTTTCACGTTCACGCAGAAGGAAGGATTTCTCGATGCCGCAGTCAATGATATCCCAAGGAAGGATCTCGTCAAGACCGAAGCCGCGTGTGGTATAAAAATCGGGATCTACACCGACTGCATCAAAAATCTCGATCCATGTGTCATAAGAGAAAAATTCCTCCCATGCATCGAAGCGCAGACCGCGTCTGTGTGCCTCAAGCAGTGCAGCACACAGCTTTCTGTCGCCGCGTGCAAAGACACCCTCAATACGGCCGACCTGCGCATCGTGATAATTGTAACGGATTTTTCTGTCGGTGATGGTGTTTTTGAGAAAAAGCTGTTTTTCCTCCGTAACGGAGAGCGGATCCTGCTTTTCCCATTGGAATGCGGTAAAGGGCTTGGGAACAAACGCCGCAACACTCAACGTTACCTGAACGGAATTTCTGCCCTTTGGCCGTTCCTTGCACTGATAGAAAGCGTTCACAACGTTGCGGGAAAGGTGAAAGATTCCCTCAAGATCCTCCGTGGTTTCCGTCGGATGACCGATCATAAAGTATAACTTGACCTGGTTTTTGCCTGATGCGAATGCAAGACGGCAAGCATTCAGAATCTCTTCCTCTGTGACATTCTTGTTGATGACATCACGCAGGCGCTGACTTCCGGCCTCCGGTGCAAAGGTAAGTGTACCTGTACGGACGGAGGAGATACGGTCCATCAGCTCTTTTGTGAAGGTATCGGCACGCAGGGAGGGCAGAGCAAGACTGACGCGGGCATCATCCGTGAATGCAAGGAGGCGCTCGGTGAGTTCGCTGAGACGCGTATAGTCGCTGATAGAGAGGGATGCAAGCGAAATCTCTTCATAACCTGTGTTTTCATAGAGACATTTTGCCTGATCGGCAAGGATCCCGGGCGACTTTTCTCTGATCGGACGGTATACCATACCCGCTTGACAGAAACGGCATCCGCGCGGACAACCGCGATAGACCTCAAGCATGATGCGGTCCTGGACGGTGTCGATGTAGGGAACGAATGTGTTGTCCGGGAAATATGCGGAATCAAGGTCACGGACGATCCTTTTTTCGATGCGGTCGGGAATGTCGTCATATTTTTTTGTAACGGAAGCGATGGTACCGTCGTCGTTGTATGCAACCTCATAGAAGGAGGGAACATAGAAGCCGCCAAGCCTTGCGGCCTCGTGCAGGAAATTCTCTCTTGTATAAGAGCCGTCTTCCTTCATGCGGATGTAAAGACGGGAAAGCTCGGGGAGTGCCTCTTCTCCCTCACCGATCGAGAAAAGATCAAAGAACATGGCAAGCGGCTCGGGATTATAGGTGCAGCAACCACCGCCGATGACGATGGGATCGTCTTCTCCGCGCGCATCGGTACAAACGGGAATATTACCAAGAGAGAGCATATAGAGGATGTTGGTATACGACATTTCGTATCCGATGGTAAATGCAACAAAATCAAACTGTGCGATGGGATCTCCGCTTTCGAGTGCCCAAAGGGGGATCTGATGCTTGCGCATTTGTTCCTCCATATCGGTCCACGGTGCAAAGCAGCGTTCACACCAGACATCAGGCTCGCGGTTCAACGCACCGTACAGAATACGGATACCGAGATTGGACATGCCGATCTCATAGGTGTCGGGGAAGCAAAAAGCCCATCTGCATTTGATATCTTCTTTGTTTTTTATGGTCTGACCAAGCTCACCGCCCGCATAACGTCCGGGCTTGGAGACGGTTTTCAGGATACGGTCTATATTCATGATACGATTCCTTTATTGATGAAACGTAATAGATCGGTCAAAAACGATCGATTCCCTTTCATTATAGCATATTTTGGGATTGAATTCAATTGTTTCGCAGAAATAATTTTTCTTCATTGTACCGATATGAGTATAACGGTCACCGATTGGATGCGGAATAGGCATCGCCCTGCATGATGCCGTGCATTGCGAGTTTTTTGTCGATGGATGCAATGACAGCACGCTTGTTTTTAGTCCACAACGGAGCGATCAGAGCGCCTGCCTCGCCGTCCCCTGTCAAACGTGCGATCACGGTTTGCGGCGGAAGATACCGCAGCTGCTGACATACGGTATCGGTATATTCCTCCATGGACATCAGCGGGATATCACCGATCCGGTATTCTTTCTCCATCAAGGTGTCTCGAAGAATATGAAGCATATGGATCTTGATGAACGCAGGACGGAGAGCACCGACAAGCTGTGCTGTTTCAATCATATCCGAAATAGTCTCTCCGGGCAGTCCGTTGATGATATGAACACATACTGACAGTCCCGCATCTGAGAGCAGACGGTAGGCGCTCAGAAAATCTGCAACGGTATGACCGCGGCGGATACGGAGCAGTGTTTCGTCTTTTGCGGACTGAAGACCAAGCTCAACGGTGATGCTGACACCAGTGCGTCGGGAAAGGTCCCGCAGATAAGAGACATTTGATACATCCAGACAGTCGGGACGTGTTGCAATGGCGATTTCGGGGATACGGACAGAGGAGCCGCTTGCATCCTTATAAAAGGGTGCTTCATCGTAGATGCTGCGTAGGTGCGCAAGCGGCGCATAGGTTCCGCTGAATGCTTGAAAATAGGGGATAGCGGGAAGACCCTTTCCCCACTTTTCCGAAAGCCGTGAATAAATCTGTTCAAATTGCTTCTCAGGAGAAAGCTGTACGGATGAGCAGAAGTCACCGCTGCCCCGAGCGGAGCAGAAGGTACATCCACCGCTGCCGTCTGCATTACGGTTTGGACAAGAAAATCCGGCATCAATGGGAACACGGATACATTTTGTGTTGTATCTGTGCTTCAGATAATAGTCATACGTGTGATAACGTTTATTGGTATCGGAAAAAGCAAACGGTGATTGCATGATCAAGGGATCCTTTCAAGCAGCAGTGACAGTGAAAAGCATCGGAGATGTGCTTTTGAAAAAGGACATCTCCGATGCGGTATATCGAGTTGTTCGGATCGAGAGAGAATGCAGATCAATCACTTCAGGGGTGTTCTGCAGATATAGCAGGATTCATTGGTTTCGGGATTGAATACGGCGCAGGCGGGACACTTGATCTGCTTGATCTCCTTTGTATCCTCGTTTTCCTTGCGCTTTTCCTCCTCCAGCTGCTTTGCACGCAGTGCACGCAGACGTGCAATCTGATCTGCGGAGAAACGGATATCTGTCTTTTCCTTTTTCTCGGACTCGGGTACAGCTTCCCCTGCAGATGCTGTACGATCAGCAGGAACAGAGGCTGACTGCGGCTTTTGAGCAATGCTCTGCACCGCTTCTGTCTGCGGCTTCTCAGCTGCAGAGGCCGCCTTCTTTGCCTGCTTTTCCTTGAGCGCCTTGATATAAGCGATCTCGGCGGCAGTAAAGGTGGGCTTTTCACCTGCCTTCATGGCGGTCATTTTCTTTTTCAGCTCAGCAAGGAATGCTGCGTCCGGCTTTTGTGCCGTAGGCGCTGCTTTTGCTGCCTCTGTGACTGCAGGTGCTGCTACGGGTTTCTCTTCCTCTTTCTTAGGCTTGGGCTGTACGACAGGTGCTTCTGCCTTGATCTCGGTTTGAGATTCCATGGGGACCGAGGGCGTAGCTTCCGGCATGGGATCGGGAGCGGTCTCGTTTTGATTTTGAACAGCAGCCTGTGTCCTCATATCCGCATGCTCACGCTCGAAGAAGCTAGGATCCTGTTTTTCGGCGGGGACAAAGACCTCACCGGTATCGATCTCAGGCATATTGCCGACAAAGCGGTAGCCGCAGGCAACACACACGTGATCGGTGCGCTTGTTGGGATGTCCGCATCCGGGACAGGGCATCTTTTTGGGGATGAGCGCGATCACGAGAACGACCAGAAGGACGATCAGGAGCGCTGCACCGATCCAAAGGAAAAGACAAACACCGTACGGTGCGGGGCAGAATCCGCAAACGGAGCAGACAAAGGGGACCTCACCGGTCTGTCCGGTCGTATCCGAATAGATCGGGAGCGTGTTCACGATGATAGGCTCGGTAACGGTGTCTTCCGGATGCTTTTCAAAGGCAACGGGATCGGAGAAATCAGATTGGAGCGGAATATCTTCGGCAACATAACGCATTCTCAGGCGGATGTAGGTGTACTCGTTGAGCTTTTGATCGGAAAGAACAAGCGCATATTCGCCGCCGAGGAGGGGATCCCCCTCCTTTGCAAAGGTTGGCGTAAGCGGACTCCATTCGCCGCCGTTGATGGAAATATCGAATTCGGTTGAGATCTCATTCTTGTTGTTTGCAAGAAGCCACAGCGCAGTCTCAAGAACGGAATGATCGTTTTTGGCGTTGAAGAACAGCGTAGTATCGCCGTTTTCCGCAACCTCAAAGGTAGGTGTGGAGAGCATGGGGGCTGTGATGACGGAGGGCTCGGATACGAGCGAATTGGATGCACCGCAGGAAAAGGGATCGGTAAAGGAAGAGGTGCAGTAGCGGACAGAACCGTCAGTACAGGTCAGCTTCAGAACGAAACGCATCCGCGTGGTGATGGTCGTATCCTCCGCATCGATCACATAATAAGGATCGGATGCAGCCGAGGCATCTCCGGTGTTCTCGGGTACGACCTCAAGAAAGGTTCCCTCGGCAAACATGGAACGGAATTGCTCGGAGGCAAACGTGAACTCTCCCAAAAAGAGTGTACTGTCGCTCAGCGGATGAAGCGTTTCTTCTCCTCCCCAAATCTCCGTATAGGATTCCGTTTCTGGATCGTAGGTGGTCGGTACATTGGCTGTCGTGAAATCGTATTGCATGAAGAATACAGCATCGGAGAGTCCGTTTGCGGACAGGAATGAGCTGCGTTCTTCGCCCTTCAGATAAGAAAGAATTGTACGGATGCTTTCGGGCAGATAGCAGTATGTATACAGCACACCGTCACGTCCTTCTTCCTGAACGAGGCGGGAGATCAGCTTCTGCGGACGCTCAAGATCAAAGGTGACAAAGTCTGCATCATAGGTGTATTCGGTTGTCAGATCGAGCGGATACACACCGTCAGCATCTGCCTCGCCGCCCGTAACGTGCAGAACGACGGAATAAGAGGGGGAGAGTGCATAGAGGACCTCATCGGAGATGGTGACCGCACGCAAAAACGGTGTTGTGGGAGCAACATCTGCAGAAAAAATATCGGGGTTCTGCGGATTTCTGAAATCCACAACAAAAGCGGGACGGGTGCTTGCCTCATCGCTGCTGTCGCCGGTAGACTCCGCGGACTCGATGGCAGTTATGTGCAGCCAGTCATCATAGCCCGAGATGGGGGTTGTACGGTCATCACCGAAATAGACAGCGCATTCAAGGGAGAGTGCCAGATTGTCGGGATTGTCCACATACAGGTAAAGACCTGTGATGCATTCGGAATAGTCGTCGGCATAGAGCACCGCAGGCTCGACTGTGCAGGTATGCGGAGTGTCCGTGTCCGCCGAGGCGGTCAGAGAAAACGAGAATACCGACGTCAGAAGCATAACGGCACTGATAAGCAGTGAGGTTGTACGGCTGATGCGTGTACGTGTTTGCATATTTGAATTACCGATCCTTTCTTTGTGTTATCGGATGTCAATGCTTTTCGATTGCGAAGAAAAACGGGGAGGTGGGTGAGTTGATGATGCGGAGCTTGGAAACGCTGAAGATGCGGCGGTCAAGCCCCGACAGCATTTCGTCAAGCATTTTTCCCTCGAGGGTTCCCTCTGTGTGTCCCGGATAAACGGCAACAAGAATGATACCGTCTGCTTCCAAAAGAGAGAGCGCAGCGTTGACTGCAGCAGCAGTGGAGGCACGCTGCGTGGTCTTTGTACGGTCGCCTCCCGGAAGATATCCCAAATTGAAAACGCCTGCACAGATCGGTGCAGAGACGTACTTGCACACATTTTCGTGCGAATCAAGAATGAGTGTGCATCGGTCGATCAGGTCGGCGTTCTCAAGACGCCTGCGTGTATGTGCAACGGCATCGGGCTGAATATCGAAGGCGTATACATGTCCGTTTTCACCGACTGCCTCTGCAAGCCATGCAGTATCGTGACCGTTTCCCATGGTGAAATCGATGACAGTGCCGCCGGGCTTGATATGATTGCTCAAAAACAATTTGTGCATAGAAAGCAGATCAATACTTGCCATGACGTTCCTCCTCTTTTTCGGTGATGCTTTCCGGAAAACGATTCTTTCGGATAAATACCTTATTATTATAGCCGATTTTTTATCATTTTTCAAGAGGTTTGTGCAAAAATTCAAATATTTCTTGTTATTTCGGCAAAATCTGCCATTTTGAAGGCTTCGGACAGTGGTGGATGAGGACCCTTCTGTGTATGCAGATTTGCTTGCGGGATTGTGCCGACGAGGATCATGAAAAAAAAGTAAAATTTTTTGTTCTTTTGGGGAACAAAACCGAAAAATCATCGTCTAATACAGTAAGTCAATAAGGATTGGCCTTGATGCGTGACATCATGACAAAACTGATATATTGGAATTGGAGGAAACTATTATGAAAAACCGTAATCGTTATTTGGCAATCTTGCTGGCATTGGTAATTGCGTGCAGTGTCTCCTGCAAGAAGACTGATAACGGTCCTGATACAGATGAGAAGGATCATCAGAGTGCTTCGGATACGATCAGTGATACAGAAAAAGATAAGGGAACAGAGGGGGTCTCGGATGAAGTACCGTCGGATAGCATTTCCGGCACCGAGGAGCAGACCGAGGAAGATACAACACCTGCCGTAACGGAGCCCGACAGCGATACGGAGGCTGTTACCGATGAGATAACGGAGGACACAGAGCCTGTGGTTGATGATCCCGCTCCCGCCGATCCCGACGCGGGCGAAAATGACACTCCCGATGCGTCCGGGGATGAGGTCAAGGTACCCGTCGGTACAGAAAGAAGCGGCAGCTTTGTTTCCGAGGAGCATCCAAATCTGCAGTTGGTCGTGGATTGGGATTATGTGATCCTTTCTGACGGTATGGCACAGGTAACACTGGATGTCGGTCTGTCGCATTACAGACTGTTCTCTCAGAAGAAGGTCGGTATGGGCACCTTTACCGTTGACGGTGTCAGTACTTATTTCAGCACCGAGGCAATTGCGCATGACGAGAATACCAAAACGGTAACTCCCTTCTTCACGGAAGTCGTCACAACGCCTCTGGATGAGATGGAGATCTCCGTTGAATGGATCGTGCTCGGTACATACGGCGGTGTGGAGGTTGAGTCTTTGACGGTAGACGGCACCATCGTTTTTGAGCCGTAAGAGACGGATCGATTTTGCAAAAGGATTGTTTGAAGCTGCTTTTTGGACACGGTATCGGGAGATGCCGTGTCCGTTTTCTTTCTGTTGTTGGACAAATGGACGAAAATGAAAAAATTTGAAAAAAAGACTTGAAACCTTTTACGAAATAGACTATAATATAATATATACGTGAAAAATTTGTATACACGGTATCGGAGAGGATAGAAGAACATGAGACAGATTGGCTTCGACAATGAAAAATATATACAGCTGCAATCGGAACAGATCAAGGAGCGTATTGATCAGTTTGGTCGTAAACTGTATCTGGAACTCGGCGGTAAGCTGTTTGACGATTACCATGCATCCCGCGTTCTTCCCGGATTTCGTCCCGACAGTAAGATCAAAATGCTGATGAGTCTGAAGGACCAATCGGAGATCGTCATTGCGATCAGTGCTGTGGACATTGAAAAGAATAAGGTGCGCAGTGATATCGGTATTACCTATGAGGCGGATGTTCTCCGTTTGGTAGAGGCATTCTGCGGTGTCGGTCTTTTGGTCGGTTCTGTTGTGATTACCCGCTATGCCAGACAGTATGCGGTCGATGTGTTCCGTAAGAAGCTGGAGCATCGCGGTATCCGTGTGTATCTGCATTATAACATCGCCGATTATCCGCGCAACATTCCGCATATCGTTTCGGAGGAGGGCTTTGGGAGAAACGACTACATTGAAACCACACGTCCGCTGGTCATCGTTACGGCACCGGGCCCCGGTTCCGGAAAGATGGCGGTATGCCTTTCTCAGCTGTATCATGAGCATAAGCGCGGTGTAACGGCAGGATATGCAAAATTTGAAACGTTCCCAATCTGGAACCTTCCGCTCAAGCACCCCGTCAACCGTGCCTATGAGGCGGCAACTGCAGATCTCAATGACATCAATATGATCGATCCCTTCCATTTGGAGGCATACGGCAAGACTGCGGTCAATTATAACCGCGATGTAGAGGCATTCCCGATCCTCAACGATATGTTCGAACGTATTTGGGGAAAGAGTCCCTATCAATCGCCGACGGATATGGGCGTCAATATGGTAGGCTTTTGCATTGATAATGAGGAAGTCTGCAAAAAGGCGTGTGAAGATGAGATCATCTGCAGATACTATAAGGCGGTATGCGATAAATTGGTCGGACGTGTCGATGAGAGCACGGTCCTGAAGATCGAGAACATTATGAGGGGACTGGAGATCGATACCTCTTTGCGTACGGTCGTTGCGGCGGCAACGAATAAGGCGGAGCAGACATGCGGTCCTGCGGCAGCACTGCAGCTTTGTGACGGTACGATCGTGACAGGAAAATCTTCGGATCTGCTCGGTGCGGCATCGGCGATGCTTTTGAATGCACTGAAATACCTTGCAGGGATCCCCGATGACACACTGCTGATCTCTCCTGCAGTTCTGGAGCCGATCGCAAATCTGAAAACGGGATGCTTTGGCAACCGCAATCCGCGTCTGCATATGGACGAAACGTTGATCGCACTTGCGATCTGTGCGGCAACCGATGAGACAGCTGCGAAAGCATATGCACAGCTTCCCAATCTGAAGGGGGCGGAGATGCATTCAACGGTGATTTTGTCACATGTGGATGACAATACCACAAAAAAGCTCGGTGTTCGTTTGACCTGCGAGCCTGTGTACCGTACTGCAAAATCTCCCCTTGACAAAGCATCATCCGGTGTGGTACAATAACACATGCTGCACAGTGACACTTTTACTTTATAAAAACGCTGGTTATACAGCAAAAAAAGCGATGAAGTCATCGCATACAGAAATCATCATTACAGGAGGATAAAATCATGAAGATCACAAAGGAAAGCATTATCGGCGACGTTTTGGATATGGACAGAGGTACTGCAGAATTCTTCTTGGAGATCGGTATGCACTGCCTGGGATGCCCGTCCGCAAGAGGCGAATCCATCGAGGAGGCGTGTGAAGTACACGGTACCGACGCGGATGAGCTGGTTGAGAAGATCAACGCATATCTGGCAAGCAAGGAATGATCGTTTGTCGCATGTGAACGATGAAGGGCGGTGCAGGAGCTCCGCCTTTTTCTCGTTGTTTGGTCATTGAAGAATCATATTTTTCGGACATTACTGAAAAACGGCGCAAAGGGAGGGAATGACAATGAAATTGGATACCAGATTGGAAACGGCTGCATCGTTTGTACGTGAAGGTGCTGTATTCGCGGATATCGGGACCGATCATGCCTATCTTCCGATTGCATTGCTTTTGCGCGGACAGATCCGTTGTGCGATTGCCGCAGATATTGCAAGCGGTCCTTTGCAAACAGCAAGGGAGCATATTGCCTCTTGTGAACGTGACGGTGTCAGTCTCTCCGACCGTATTCGTTTGATGCAAACGGACGGACTCATCGGTTTGGATACGGCAGAGCCGGCGGTTACGGATATTGCTGTTTGCGGTATGGGCGGTGAATTGATTGCCGAGATCGTTGCGCAGGCTTCCTTTGTCAGAAACCGAGAGATCCGGCTGATCCTTCAGCCGATGACGATGCAGGCACATCTGCGCCGCAGCCTTGCGGAAATGGGTTTTTTTGTGGAAACAGAGCGCCTTTGTAAAACGGCAAACGATAAGATCTATTCTGTGATCTGTTGTCATTATGCACCGGAGAACGTGCATACGCCGACAGAGACGGAGGAGATTCTCGGCAGAGAGTTGCTCCGCGATGCACAGGATTTTGTATTACGATCGGAATATCTGCAGCAGAAGAAGCAGTCCTATCTAAGGATCATCGAAGGAAAACGCTCTGCAGGGCATTCCTGTGATGTAGAGAAGAGGATCCTTGCGGAGATCGAGTCACACTTGAGCAAAGACGGAATGCCCCTGTAAAAGGAACAACGGATGTGTAACGATGAACAAATCAAGCAAAAACAAGTGTATATCGTTACACGTTTACAGAAATACAGTGTGTAACGATATACGAATACAAGAAAATGTTGTGTATCGTTACACAACCAAGGATCAGAACAATGATTGAAAAAATGCTTTACCGTATATCCGACGGTATCGCATGGAACGAGGTAAAGAATATGACGACTGTTCGCGAATTATATCGGTATTTGGAAGAAAAATGCCCGCGATCGCTCTCCTGCGCATGGGATAATGACGGTATGATGTGCAGTGGTAATACCGATGCTGAGGTAAAACATGTTTTGTGTGCACTTGATATGACAAAGCGCGTCGCAGAGGAGGCAGAGGAGCTGGGCTGTGACTGCATCGTCACGCATCACCCGATGATCTTCTCAAGGCTTTCTCATATCGACGATTCAGATGCACAGGGGCGGCTGATCATTCAGCTTTTGAAAAGCGGGATCTCTGTGATGTCCTTCCATACACGGTTGGATGCGGCGGAGGGCGGTGTCAATGACACGCTTTGCAGAAGATTGGGCCTAATCCCAGAGGGCGCATTTGGGGAAAACGGAGAAGCACTCGGACGGATCGCACGTACACAGATGCCAATGTCATGCGCGGCATTTTGTACACAGGTCAAGGGGGCCTTGCGTACTCCTGTATTGCATGCGGTCCTTGCAAGCCGCGAGGTGAGGTGCGTTGCGGTGCTTGGCGGTGACGGCAAGGACGATTGGCGTGCGGCTTTGGCTGCCGGTGCGGATACGTATGTAACGGGTACCATGAGCTATAATACGCTTTTGGATGCTAAGGCTGCGGGATTAAATGTGATCGCCGCAGGGCACTTCTTTACCGAGAATCCCGTGATGGAAACGGTAGCCTCTTGGATCGGAAACCGTTTTCCGTCGGTAAAGGTATCGGTGTCGGAGACACCTTGTGAGGTTTTATCGGTCTGACGTGGGCTCCGCTTGACCGACAAGTGAAAAATGGGCTCCATCCGTGATGAAATAAAAACGGATCGGGAAAGGATTTGTTATGGCTTTTGATGCAGGTATGGTGGCGGCAGTTGTTTGGGAATGGAAGAATACCGTTCTTATGGGGCGTGTCGATAAGATCTCGCAGCCTGAAAAGGATGAGATCGTGATGGGAATACACACCGCCGCAAATAAGAATTATCGCCTTTGTTTTTGTGCGGGCAGTCATAACCCGCGTATCCACACAACGGCGCTTACAAAGGAAAATCCGCCGTCCGCGCCGATGTTCTGTATGCTTCTCCGGAAGCACCTGTCCGGTGCAAAGCTGACGGATGTTCGTCAGCTTGGATTTGAGCGTGCAGTTGAGCTGACCTTTGATGCACGTGATGAGATGGGATTTGCCGTTACACGGTATCTGATCGCAGAAATCATGGGACAGTATTCCAATCTCATTCTCTGTGACGGCGAGCATAAGATCCTGGGTGCTGTCAAGCATGTGGATTTTTCCACCAGCAGAAAGCGTCAGGTCATGCCGGGGATGCGGTATGAAATGCCGCCCGCACAGGAAAAACAGAATCCGTTGACCGAGGAGGAGGGTGCCTTTCTTGCAGCGTGTACACACTGCGCTGAGGATGAACGCGCGGAACGGTTTTTGCTTGGTCATTATCTCGGAATTGCGCCCGTGACAGCACGGGAGATCGTGTTTTCCGTTTGTGCAAGAACGGATGCGATGATGTCTGCCATTCCGTCAAATCTTTTGTGGAATGCGTTTTCACGGATGATGGACCGGATCCGCAACGGGGATTTCTGTCCGACGCTCTACACGGACGAAAACGGAAAGCCGCTGGAATATACCTTCTTTGAGGGATTGCAGTATGGAACAAGCTGCCGTGCGGAGCAGTGCGAGAGCTTTGGGATGCTGATCGACCGTTTTTTTGCATCACGGGATCATCAGGACCGTATCAAGCAGCGCGCACAGGATATTTTGCGTCTGCTCGGAGGTACGGAGGCGAAGCTGAAGAAAAAGCTGCTGCTTTTGCAGAAGGAGTACGAGGACTGCGCAAAAAAGGAGCAGTATAAAAAATGGGGTGATCTTGTCACCGCCAATATCTGGCAGCTTCAGCGAGGTATGACAAAAGCTGTTCTTGTTGATTACGAAACAGAAAACGGGGACACTGTTGAGGTCACGCTCGATCACCGTCTGACACCCGCGCAGAATGCACAGCGTCTCTATAAGCGCTATACCAAGGCAAAGCACGCCGAGGAGATGCTTTCGGAGCAAATGGAGATTGCAAAAAAAGAGCTTTTGTATTTGGAAACGGTTGGGGATTCTCTCAACCGTGCGGAAACGGAGGCAGATCTCTATGAGATCCGCGACGAGCTTTACCATGCAGGCTATGCTTCCCGTATGAAGGCGTACGCCGTGCGAAAGCAAAAGCCGGCAAAGCCGATGGAATTCCGAACCACATCGGGGATCCGTGTTCTTTGCGGAAAGAATAACCGTCAAAACGAGGAGATCACACATAAGCTTGCATCAAAGAACGATATGTGGTTCCATGTCAAGAATGCGCCGGGATCTCATGTTATCATGTTTTGCGGCGATGATTGGGAATCGGTGGATGAGCAGGATTATACGGATGCTGCAATGATCGCAGCGTGCTATTCCTCTGTCGGTGAGGCAAAGCATGTTGCAGTCGATTATACGCAGGTTCGTAACCTGAAAAAGCCTCCGCAGGCAAAGCCGGGTATGGTGATCTACCATAAAAATTGGTCTGCATATGTAACACCGGACGGTGACCGTGTGGAGAAAATGCGTGTTCGCGGGAACGGATAAGGTGAAATCACAAGATTTTTGTGGGAAATTTTTATTTTTTGATGTTTTGTTCTTGCATTGGCAATAATTATATGATACAATGCAAATAAAGACTATCGGAAAGAGGTGTGTCGGTATGAATTTGCTGGAGTCGGGTGAAATGTATCTTGAAACGATCCATGTGCTGTCCCGCGGCGGTGCTGCAGTTGTCAGAAGTGTGGATGTCAGCGAGTATATGGGTGTTTCCAAGCCCAGCGTCAGTCGTGCGGTTGGCTTGCTGAAAAGCGGCGGTTATCTTTTGATGGCAGAGGACGGTGCGTTGTCTTTAACGGAGGAAGGATTGGAAATTGCCGAGAAAATCTATGAGAGACACCGTTTGTTGACAGCCTTTTTGACATCGATCGGTGTGGATCCGACAGTGGCATCGGAGGATGCCTGCAAGATAGAGCATCATATCAGTGATGAATCATTTGAGGCGCTGAAGCGCCATATTCAGGTACAGCATTGATTGTGACTGCGCTTGAAAAGGTGAATATAAAAATATGGGATGCGAATGGCAGATTGCCATCGCATCCCATATGTATTTTGATCAAAGCTCGATCAATACTGCACGCTTTGCACCGTGCTCAGCTTCAATACGGTATTCCTTTCCGCGGATAAAGACACGTCCGATCGTGATCTTTGTCCAGCCTGCAGGCAACACGATATTTTCACCGATCCATTCCTCAATGGGCGCATCGACGGCACCTCTCCAAGGACAGATCTTGGTAAGCCCCATAATAAGTCCCGAAAGCAGGGAGCCGCGTCCTGTGATAAAGTTCGTGTCCAGAGGTTCCTTGGGATCGATCCGATCCTCCGATGTCGGAATACTGAATTCTGTACAGGAATAAAATGGCTCGCAGAAGAAAGTGAGGTTCGCAAGCTCATACATCATCAGTGATGTCTCGCGGTCTCCGATCCATGCGGGATATACGCCAAGGAATCCCGAAAGCATCGGATAATGACAATACTCCTTCATACCATGTGTGATGTAGTAGTCCATTGTGATTCTGTCGGATTGGGCACCGTTGGTATAACCGTAGGGGAAATAGGACATCAGCGTTACAGAGGACTGCTCTTCTCTCTCAGGCATATTCTCATGCTCCTTCAGAACGCCGTCTGTGGGACGGAAGGGGATAAACATCTGATCGGCGATCTCAAGCCACTTGCGGCGGACACCGAGTCCCATCATAACAGAATATTCGGATCCCGAGCGGAGAAGCTTGGCGGACATCAGGTTGATGTAGGAATCATTGTTGACATTGTCATTTGCTTCCTCAATACCGATGACATGGTGAATCTCATACCCGCGCTCCGTTTTGATCACACGGCTCTCGACCCATTCGCAAACACCGCGAACAACGGGCCAGACGACCTCTTTGATGTATGCCTCGTCTCCGTGAATACGCGCATAGCCGTCAAATGCAAGCGCAACGTCCAGATTGACGTGCTGTTCTCCTGCATGGGAGACCTCGGGCGGCGTCAATTCACTACCGCTGACACCGCTCTGCCAGGGGAACTGAATACCCATATAACCGTTGAGACGCGCATTATGCTCAGCATCTTCCAAACGGCGGAAGCGGTAATTGAGCATCGTACGTGCAATACGCGGATCAATAAACAGAGAGGGCATGATCATAAAGCTTTCGGTATCCCAGAAGCAGTGTCCGTCGTACATATCGGGGTGACTCAGACCAAAGGGCGGAACGGACATCGGGGAGAAGGGGGAAGAGGAGGACATAAGATAGAAGAAGGATGCATCGATGACGTTCTGCCATTCGGGCTGTGCTCCCTCGATCTCGATACGGCTGCGCCAAAGCTCCTTCCATGCAAGACGGTTGTTCTCACGCAAATCCTCCATACCGACCCATCCTGCAAGCGCGAGCATTCGCTGTGCCTGGTTGTGGGGCTCCTTGTGCATCAGAGAGGGAACGTAAGAGGTGACAATATAGAGAGGATCGCCGTCTTTGGTATCCAATGCGGCCTCAGTGGTCATTCGGTTGCTTTCGTCATAGTGCTTTTCGGAAAACGTACCGAACAGCGCATAGGAAACACCGGCGCTTGTTGTGCGGTCAGCGGAAATGACGTGACATTTGCAGTCAAAGGAATCGTCAAAATATTGGCTGACGATCATATCGGATACGGTGTGCTTGTGTGTTTCAGGAATCTCATAGGTGGTACGAAGCACCAGCTTTCCTGCACAGTCCCCCTTTGCGCAAACGGAGGATACAAGCAGTGTCGGGGATGTACGGCTACAGTACACCATATAGGTGACCTCAACGGGGGTACCGCCGCAGTCAACGATGGCATCGGTGGAAAACTCACCATTTGAAAAATCATAAGATTGCGCCTTGATCTGCGGTGCAACGGTTACGCCGTTATAAAGGAATGTAAGGCGAGGAGCGGGAACAACAGCTAATCCCTCGACGCGGTTTTCTCGGATGGTCGTAAATCCGTTGAGGAGGGCAAAAGAATCCTCAAATGCATTTTTTCCGAAACGGAAGCCGATAAATCCGTTGGAAACATAGGCTTTCGGTGCATTTTTTCCCCAATAAGTAATGGTATGTTTTTTCATAAATAACTCCTTGATTTGATTAGATTTCAGTCAATGTTGCACGTTTGGCACCGTGCTCAGCTTCCAAACGGTAAATAAACGCGGCTTATCGCAGCTTATCACGTCCTTCATCGCCTGTGAGAGCCAAGGCATCCGCCATACGCCCTTTACTACTTTCGCTCGACTTGTTGGTCATGCGGAATCATCCGCA
>JAFQMO010000150.1 GCA_017414385.1 Clostridia bacterium | reverse complement strand
TTTTATACTTTTCGGGATTTTCACACTCTTGTATAACATAAATATCAGCGTTTTCCTTCTGAATAATAGAAAACTTCTCTCTAAATTTGCCACGACAATTCCAACTAATTATTTTCATAAACTCACCACCTTGTTATGGTAGTCCCATAATACCCAAATGAATAAGATGTATATTTTTTGTTCACCAACACTCATCTAATACAGAGACTATTGTATTTTTGTACAATGGAAAAAGGATGATCACAGAAGCGGTTGAAAGAATTCACGCATGGTCTGCAGGTACTCCTCCTCCGCAGCAGGAAATGCCAGACCATGTGCTGCATCGGGGACCATTTGCAAATGCTTGTAGGCCGGACAAGCTTCATACAGTACTCTGCTCATATGACAGGGAACAAAGGTATCCGCCTCTCCATGGAAAAAAATGATCGGAATACGACTGTTTTTCACCGCAGACAAAGGAGACGCCTCTTCTATGTCAAAGTGCCCATACAGTCTCGCGCCCAATCTGATAAACGGATATACCAATTGGGGAGGATATTTCATATCCGCAAGAACCTTTTGAATGATTTCCTTTGGAGAGGTATATCCGCAATCCGCAAGAATCGCAATCACGTTCGACGGCAGCTCTTCATCTGCACACATCATGACTGTCGCGGCGCCCATGGAAACACCGGACAATATCACTTTCGCCGTCGGATCGATCTCCGTCAGAAGGAACCGAAGCCACGTCAGACAATCACGTTTTTCGTTGATTCCGAATGTAATCACAGAACCCTCGCTTCTTCCACAAGCACGTTGCTCAACAACAAGCGCACTTCTGCCAAGCGCAAAGCATCTCTGTACCGCACCGCAAAGCCCATGCTCGGGCGAACTTCTGTAACCGTGAAACATCAATTCAATCGGTGCACCGGGGGCATATTCATAATACTTTCCGCGAAGGAGCAAGCCGTCAAAAGAACATACCGACACGTCTTTTTGCGAAAGCTGTCTTGTTTCCAATACCCATGCAGTAAACCGCTCTCGATACGCCTCATATTCTTTCCCTTGCGGAAGAGGAATATCATCGGGGTCATGCGCTCTCTTCCTTTTCGGAACGTAGAAGGCAAGATAAAAGCATATGTATGATATCAACAAAACCATCAAAACCAAAAAAAGCAACACAAGGAAAATAATCCAAACCATTATATTCACCTCATCTCGTATTGTACCATGATTTTGACCTTTTTTCAACTTTTTTTACGGTTTTTCTTCAGGTTTTCTTTTTTCTATTGAAAAAAAAACAGTTTTGGTATATAATATAGTTGATTTTCTGTGTGTGATCTGCACACAACCTTTACTCGATTACATGAAAGAATCTTCCGCATGGAGGATACGGTGATAACAGAATGAAAACAGTCATGCTTGTATTCGGTACCCGTCCAGAAGCAATTAAAATGTGTCCCTTGGTCAACGAGCTCAAATCAAGAGATACCTTAAAAACAGTCGTTTGCGTCACAGGACAGCACAGACAGATGCTTGATCAAGTCCTCGATGCCTTTGGTGTCGTACCGGATTACGATCTCTCTATCATGAAGGAAAAACAAACACTCTTTGATATCACAACCAATATTCTGGAACGGATCCGTTCCGTACTGCAAGAGGTTCAGCCGGATGTTGTTTTGGTTCATGGAGACACCTCTACTACTTTTGTTACCTCACTTGCCTGCTTTTATATGCAGATCCCGATCGGTCACGTCGAGGCAGGACTGCGTACTTACAATATATACAGCCCCTATCCCGAGGAATTCAACAGACAGGCAGTTTCGATCATTGCGAAGTATCATTTTGCACCGACAGAGCTTTCCAAGGAAAATCTTTTACGGGAGGGCCATGATGAGGGGACGATCTTCGTCACAGGAAATACTGCAATCGATGCGCTCAAGACAACAGTCAAGGAGGATTATCAGCATCCGGAGCTGGAATGGGCTGATGGCAGCCGTCTGATCCTGATTACTGCACATCGCAGAGAGAATCTCGGCGAACCGATGCACAACATGTTCCGTGCCATCCGTCGTGTCATGGATGAGCATCCCGATGTAAAGGCAATCTATCCGATCCACATGAATCCCGCTGTGCGTAAGGCAGCAGAGGAGGAGCTTGGTGATTGTGACAGGATCCACATCATTGAGCCCCTAGAGGTCCTTGACTTCCACAACTTTCTTGCACGCAGCTATCTGATTTTAACCGACAGCGGCGGAATTCAAGAGGAAGCCCCCTCGTTAGGCAAGCCCGTCCTCGTTATGCGTGACACAACAGAACGCCCGGAGGGAATTAAAGCAGGAACACTGAAGCTCGTTGGCACAGAGGAATCCGTGATCTACGAAAACTTCAAGTGCCTGCTTGAGGACTGCCATATATACGATACAATGGCACAAGCAAGCAATCCGTACGGTGACGGCCTTGCCTGTAAGAGAATCGCAGATGTCCTCAGTAAGTAATGCGCTTTTGTAAAAAACAGGAGTGCAGCCGCGGCATAGCCGCGAGTGCACTCCTTTGTTTTTGTCATCAGGTATTGTGGACAGCGGGAAATGTGTCTGTATTGTCTCTGAACAAAAGAGAGATACACCATACACCTGCAAGCGCAACCACTGTGTAAATAATACGCGCAAGCATATTATCAGGGCCGGGAACACCGCCTTCTCCGCAGATAAAGGATACCAGATCAAAGCGGAAAATACCAATACTACCCCAGTTGAGCGCACCGACAATCGTCAAAAGCAATGCAATTCTATCAAGCATTATCTATTCACCCTTTCTTTCTTGAGATGCCATTATCATGATGTCCTCTTTTGCCGTTTTTATGCACCCACAATTCATTTTTTTCTAAATACTCAAACAGGTATTTTTTCGTATCCATAAAAAGACAAATTCCCATTGAATAACATCAAAGGAGCATGCATCATTATGTCTTCTATACATGACGGCCATCGGCAAAGAATGCTGGATCGTTTTTTGGAATGTGACGGAAAAACAGACGGAAACATCATTCAGGACCACGAGCTGCTTGAGATTCTTTTGTTTTTTGCGATTCCGCGTGTGAATACCAACGAGACAGCACATCGTTTGCTTGAAGAATTCCGTTCTATCCGCGGTGTGTTTGATGCATCATACGAGCGGTTGATACACGTAAAAGGGATGGGGCCAAAATCCGCAATTCTGATCCGCCTCGTTTCGATTCTGCTTCGAAAATATGCGCAATCGGATCATACTGCAAAGGAGATATGCATTTCAACCGATGCTGCCATCATTTCATATTTGAAAAAGCTGTTCATCGGATGCGATACCGAGAGAATTTATCTTCTCCTGTTTGACGGAGAAGGCGTTATGATCTCTTGCGACATGCTTGCAGAGGGATCCTCCAGCTCCGCGGTATTTGACATCAAGCAATGTACGCAAAAAGCACTTTTGAGGGGTGCGGAATATGCGATGCTCACACATAATCATATAAATCATAATACCAAGCCCTCAATGGAGGATCTTGTTACAACGAAAAAGCTTTATAATGCCCTTGATGCAGTCGGAATTCATTTGTTGGAGCATATCATTATTTGCCATGATCAATATGTCCCCATCATCGGCAGATATAGCGAGAAATTAAAAGAACTCTGATCGCTGCACGCTTGTGCTTTGGTCCCTATAATGCGTATATCCACATAAAAAAACCGCTCATTTTTCTCCTGATATCCTTATCGGAGAAATTGCTGGCGGTTGTATCCGGAAGGCATTATGCCTTCCGGGTATTCTCGTTTTACGCGGTAATATTCGCATGAGTTTGCGGTAGAATCGTATTTTTTCTCGTAATTCTGATGTTTGGATATTCGAAGGTGTAATGAATGATAATCGTATTGCCGCAGGTACGGGAATATTTTACTT
>JAFQMO010000149.1 GCA_017414385.1 Clostridia bacterium | reverse complement strand
GAAATCAAGAATATCAACGGCCAAAGCATCGACCTCTGCATTATCATTACCAAACTTCGGGACACCGTTCAGAAGCATCTGACGCTCTCTTTCGTAACCTTCAAAGTTTGCCTTCAGCATGGCGACAAGCGCTTCCTTGCTGATACGCTTCTCGTCGAATACGAGCTTTTTGATCGCCATCATAGAGTCTGCAGTTGCAGCAAGACCTGCCGTCTCGACAACACCGTATCCGTAAATCGGACCGCCGGCATCATGCGGGATACCCTTCTCCAGACATCCGTCTGTAAAAAGTCCTTTAAGAAGCTTTGCATGGTTTGCAGCTCTGCACTCCTGTCCCTTACGGCAGAGGAACAGATGGATCTCCGTGAAATATCTCAGCTGTGTTTTGAAATTTTCATAGAACTCCTCGAATGTCTCACACTCAACGAAGGTCTTTGTAACCGGACCAAGCTGATATTCGGGGTTTGCGGGCGATTTGCCTCCGAGCATTGCGATCTCAAAAACCTTGGCAAGGTTGAATGATCCGTCCTCACATCCGGTATTACACTTACCGGGGATCTCGATCTCCTGACAACCGAGCGTTGCATAGTTTCTTGCATCCTCAAGCGTTACACCGTAATTGAGAAGTCCCGGAATTACCGTCGTATCACTGACGACTGTCGGGTCACACATACCCTCAGACCAGATCTTGATCATCAGATCGGTAAGCTCCTTCGGTGTATCTTCAGCGACACGTACGACCATACGCGGATGAGAATCGTGAATATTTCTGAGCACCTGCAAAAACAGATAAGAAAGCTCGTTTGTCGCGTCTGTTCCATCCTCGGGATGGCAGCCGCCGAGCGTCGAGTTATGAGATCCGCATTCCCAGATCTTGAACATGAAGGATGTAACAGACTCCTCAACGGAAATAACATCGCCGTGCTCCTTGGAGTACTCATAGAACGGCAGGAAGAACTGATCGATACGTCCGATACAGTCAACCCAATCCCAAAGAGAAAGGATCCATGCAAGCTGTACTGCCTGATAGAGAGTCTTCGGCTTATTGTGTGCAACGTATGCGCAGTTCTCTGCGATCTCCTGATAGTAGCGCTTCTGCAGAGGATTCGGTTCCTTTTCTGCCAATTCCTTCGCATATGCCGCATACTTTTCCAGATGTGCGATCATACCGCGCGCAATGATACGGTTCGCTTCATAGAAATCTGCAGTCTCCTGATCCTTTGCGTTGATCGCCGCATACTTATCGATGATCTCGAGCATACCGTCAAGACCGTTTGTCAGAAGCGTCACATAGTTGGGAAGCGTGTGGCCCTGATAGCCGCCTGCACCGTACATATGCGCTTTCTCAATCTCTTGATATCTCTTCTCATCCACCAATGCCATGGTCTCGGGATCGGAACGTACAAGCTCCTCAAAATAAGGATCCAGATACGGAACCGGTGCAAGACGCTTGCTCAGCGCAGAAACGCGGTCGGATTCTTTCTTTACATCATAGCCGCGTTCTTCCGTGATCTCCCAATAATAGGGCTCAACACCCCAATGAAAATGCTCCATGATTGCATATGTCGGACGGGTGATACCAACGACCGCCTCATAGGGATAGATCACACACGGTGTATCAAGCCAAGACCGAACAATTGCGTGTGCCAATACGATCACGTACGGCGCATCGGGCATCTCTTCAAATACATCTGCAAAGGGATTTCGACCGTCTGTAGGAATCGGATCAATCAGTGTTCCTTCACGAGGATCGTAAGAGGGACGAAGACGGAGACGTACACCTGCTTCAACTGCTTTGATTCGATTGGTAAACTGTAATTTTTCATCAATGTTTTTATACATGCCAGAACCTCCTTTGAGAAAATGATCCAACCTTGGATATCAATACTATTATACAGCAATCCTTTGAGTTTGTCAAGAGCTTCACAAAAAATAGTCTACTATTTTGGTAAACTTTCTGTATCCTGCTAAAGGAACTGTGTGACAGAAAGTCTCTGCCGATCGTATATGAGCCAATTTTTTGGGGTCAAAAGCACCTGTTATCATACATATCGGCTGATGATCTCATCCTGTTCTTCACCGTCCAACTGTACAAACTGGATACTGAATCCACCGACACGCACGGTAAGGTCACCGTGGCGCTCGGGACAGCACTTTGCATCGATCAGATCATCCTTGTTTGCCGTTGTGATCTGTGCCATACAACCGCCGTTTGCAAGGAAGGAACGGATGGTGTTCGATACGTTTCTGCGAAGCTCCGGTGTTGCGAGCATCTTTGTTGTCAGAATAACATTCAGCGTGGTTCCGCCAACGCCCTTCTTCATCGGAAGCTTAGCAACAGAATTCAGCATCGCAGTCAGACCATTTGAATCTGCGCCGGGACGCGGGCCCATGGTATTGCCGAGCGGCTCCCCTGCACGACGTCCATCGGGCAGAGCTCCCATGGTATGACCGTAACCGATACCACCCGTCAGAAGCGAACATGCACCGGTATATACACCGCCGCGGCCCGTTTCATATTTGCCGATCTCCGTCCAATAGAAATCAAGAATATCAACGGCCAAAGCATCGACCTCTGCATTATCATTACCAAACTTCGGGACACCGTTCAGAAGCATCTGACGCTCTCTTTCGTAACCTTCAAAGTTTGCCTTCAGCATGGCGACAAGCGCTTCCTTGCT
>JAFQMO010000148.1 GCA_017414385.1 Clostridia bacterium | reverse complement strand
TCAACCATCTTTTTAGCACTCTTGATATTAGGCATGGTTCCTCTCCTTTCACAAAATTTTTTGGTCACGCCGCCGCCTGAGAGGGTGCGAGGGCGTTTACATCCATACATTTACATATCATACCACATTCTCTTCGAAATTGCAAGAGTTTTTTGAAAAATTACTAAAAATTTTTAATATGATGTCCGGGTTGACAACGGCGCTGAGGGATGCTATAATAAAACCGTAATTTTACAGAAGGGAAACACAAAAATGCTCGCAACTCTTGTTTTTGTTGACGTAAAGCCCGAGTGCGTTGAGGCTTTCAAAAAGATCAGCGTCTATAATCACGATAATTCCCGCAAGGAGCCCGGCAACGTCCGCTTTGACGTGCTCCAGAGCAACGATGACCCCACCAAGTTCACACTTTACGAGGTGTACGCTACCCCCGAGGATGCCGCCGCTCACAAGCAGACCGAGCACTATCTTCGCTGGAGAGACGAGGTTGCCGACTACATGGCATCCCCTCGCCGCGCAGTTCATACCACCCCTGCAGCTTTTGATTAAAGGAGTAAAAGCTTAGCTTGGTGCGCTGTGGTAATGCGGTATAGTATCAAATAACGGTATAACCACGATTGGTTATGCCGTTTTTGTATATCACAATTAAAAGTTTCAACCCACAGTTAAATTGTGTTTCATGTCTGTATCTTGTAGGAATATCTCTTTTGATGTATAATGTAGTCAGAAACACTGGTGATTCAATTCTCAGAAACGAGGTAAACTATATGCAACTTTACATTGGAGAAAATATCAAACACCTTCGAAGACAAAAAGGTATTACGCAAGAAACACTTGCAGATCATATGCACGTTTCAACGGCAGCAGTTTCAAAATGGGAAAGAAACGAAACCTTTCCCGACATCTCTATGGTGATTCCGTTGGCATCCTATTTTGGTGTGTCAACCGATGAACTTTTGGGACTGGATGCCGCCAAAAATGAAGAAAAGATCAAACAATACATCGATGAAGCCAACCGCCTTGCCGCACTTGGCAAAGAGCTCGACCGCTTTGAATTGATTACAAAAGCATACAATGAATTTCCAAATGACTGGAGAATTATTGAGCTGTATATGTGGCAATTAAATTATGATCCCCATCATCGCGAGCAACCATTTGGATATGAAGTCCACAAAAACGAATTATATCGTTTATGCGAACGGGTTCTTGATGAATGTAATATTGATAAAACAAGATACGCTGCCCTTTCGATCATAGGGGGACTTTACGACCTTGACGGGCAAAAGGAAAAAGCACATGAAACGGCAATGCGTTTTCCAGATTACTGGATGACCGTAGGCGAGGAGCTTGAACACTCTTTTGTAATGAATGATGGTATTCATGTAATGGATGAATGGTGGAGTCAGATACGAGAAAATGTTTTTGACTTAACGCAAATGCTTTCTGTTAAAATTCGAAATATGGCTGTAACATCAGAAGATCTTTCGCCCGTAGAGCAGATCAAACATTTGCACAAATCGATTGATTTGTTGAAAATGATTTTCGACGATGGAGATTATGGCTTTTATAATCAAGAGTTGAGCGATCTATATTTTTGGATCGCCAACAGATATGTAATGATAAATAATCTTAATAAGGCGTTTGAAAACTATGAGTTGGGATTCAGGCACGCTAAAGCTTATGATAATCTTCCCAAAATCACGAAGCACACATCGTTCTTGGTAAATGGAAAGGTGTTCGACAGATCAAAGACAAATTCGTCCACCGAGGCAAATATGATTGCTCGACAAATAGATTGTCTGTGTTCGTGGGGTGTTTATGAAAAGGTAAAGGATACCCCTCAAATGAAAAAACTTCTTGCTGAATATGAGCCATTAGCAGGAAACAAGAAAGATTATTCGTAAATATTTCTTTTGCCCCGCCTTGCGCGGGGCTTCGCTTTTGTTCCCACAAAAGCAGTGCTTGTCAGGAAAATTGACAAGACATAGATGAACATAAAAAGGCTCCCTCCGGGAGGGAGCTGTCAGCGTAGCTGACTGAGGGAGAGCTCGTGACAATAAATCCGTGCAATGAAAGTCACGCGGGCTCCTTCCACCGCTATCGCGGTCCCCCTTCCTCCCGGAGGAAGGCTATGTTTCCACCCGACAGTATGGAAAAGGAGTACGAACAAAATCGCTCGTACTCCTTTTTGTTTTTCGTCAGGTAAAACCTGCTTTATGGCAGGTGCCCCTTGTGCAGTTCTTTTTCTGTTGAGGAGGTCGGAATCCATCCGGAGGATGTGTTTTACACGCCGGAATATGCAGCAAAGCCGCAGTCGATGGGGAGAACGACACCGGTGATCGCCGATGCGGATCTGTCGTCGCAGAGGAACAGTGTTGCACCGATCAGCTCATCTGCGTCGACGAACCGTCCCATGGGGGTACCGCTGAGGATCTTGGCACTGCGCGGTGTGGGGGTGCCGTCCTCATGGAACAGAAGCGCTCTGTTCTGTGCGGATACGAGGAAGCCGGGTGCGATCGCATTGCAGCGGATGCCTGTGCCTGCAAAATGTGTTGCAAGCCACTGTGTGAAGTTGGAGATGCCGGCCTTTGCCGCGGAATATGCAGGGATCTTGGTCAGGGGGGTATAGGCGTTCATCGAGGAAATATTGAGGATGGAGCCGCTCTTCTTTTCGACCATATCACGGGCAAAGACCTGTGTGGGAATGAGAGAACCCTGGAAATTGAGCTTGAAAACGAAGTCGACACCCGATGCATCGAGATCAAAGAAGGATTTCTGTCCCTCCTTTGCCTCGTGGTGATATTCGTTGTCGGTGGTCGCACGCGGATTGTTGCCGCCCGCACCGTTGACGAGAATATCGCAGGGACCGAGATCGGCGTTGACCGCCGCACGGACGCCCTCCAGCATCGCCGCATCCAACACATCTGCACGGTAACCGTTGCAGATAAAGCCCTCCTCGCGAAGCTCTGCAGCGAGAGCCTTCACCGCATCCTCGTTGAGGTCCAGTGCCGCAACGCTTGCGCCTGCGCGTGCAAATGCCTTTGCCATTGCGCCGCAGATCAGACCGCCGGCGCCTGTTACAACGACGACCTTACCTGTATAATCGATCTGAAAGGGAAGTTGAGTCATGATAGATCCTCCATGATTTTATGATTTTGTTGATAAACGGTCCAGCGTATCCCATACGCCGTGCATATACATGATGCCGAGTGCGCGGTCGTAGAGCCCGTAGCCGGGACGAACCGTGCCGGGACCCTCACCCCACAGATGTCTGCCGTGGTCGGGACGGATATAGCCCTTGAAGCCGCAGTCATGGTATGCGCGCAGGATCTCAAGGATACCGGTGTCGCCGTCACAGTCACGATGGCTTGCCTCGGAGAAGTCGCCGTTTTCGAAATGCTTGACGTTGCGGATGTGGGCAAATGCGATACGGTCGCAATGCTTGCGGATGATCGCGGCAACGTCGTTTTTCAGATCAGCGCCGAGGCTTCCCGAGCAAAGGGTGAGGCAGTTGTAATCGTCGTCCACCATGCGAAGGACGCGGTCAATGCTGGGCTCGTCGACTAGCAGACGGGGGAGACCGAAGATATCCCATGGCGGATCGTCCATGTGGATCGCCATCTTGACGTCACATTCACGGCAGGTGGGCATGATCGCCTCAAGGAAATACTTGAGATTTGCCCAAAGCTTCTCATGATCGACGCCCTCGTACGCACGGAAGAGCGCGTCCAGCTTAGCCATACGCTCAGGCTCCCAGCCGGGGAAGGACATATTGTACTTTTCGGTGAAGTCCAGGATATACTTTGCCATGGCGTTGTAATCGTCACGGATCAGACCCTTTTCGTAAAAGAGTGCTGTGGAGCCGTCCCCGACGGGATGGAAGAGATTGGTCCTGGTCCAGTCAAAGATGGGCATGAAATTGTAGCAGATAACCTTGACACCGTATTTGGACAGATTGCGGATGCACTGCTTATAGTTTTCGATATACAGGTCGCGGGTGGGAAGACCGATCTTGATGTCGTCATGTACGTTGACAGACTCCACGACATCCATGTGAAAGCCGTATGCATCCAGCTGCCGCTTGACGTTTGCGATCTCATCCTCTTCCCAGATCTCGCCGGGCATCTTACGGTGCAGCGCCCAAACGATGCCGCTGACACCGGGAATCTGCTTGATGTCGGAGAGCTTGATGTTGTCATTGTCCTCGCCGTACCAGCGGAATGTCATGTTGATCGACATAAAAACGCCTCTTTTCTTTATAAAATTTTTGGATTTCAAAATGAAAGATCGAAATAACGCTTTGCGTTTTCAAAGCAGATGTCGCCAACGAGCGCACCGAGTGTCGCCTCGTCAGCGGGATATTCGCCGTTTTCTACCCATTCACCGATGAGTGCGCACAGGATCCGACGGAAATACTCATGACGGGTATAGCTTAAGAAGCTGCGGGAATCGGTGAGCATACCGATGAAGTTTCCAAGCAGCGAAAGGTTGGCAAGGGAGGTCATCTGTGCACGCATGCCCTCCTTGTGATCATTGAACCACCATGCGCTTCCGTGCTGCAGCTTTCCGCGCACGCCCTCCCCCTGAAAGGCACCGATCAGTGAGCCGATCATGGCATTGTCCTGCGGATCAAGGCTGTAAATGACGGTTTTGGGGAGCGCATTGTCTGCATACATGCGGTCAAGCAGGCGGGCGAGCGCACGGCTTCCGTTGTTGGGACCGACGCAGTCAAAGCCCGTATCGGGACCGAGGATCGAGAGCATTTTGGAATTGGGATTGCGGATACAGTTGTAGTGCAGCTGCATGACCATGCCGCGGCGGACGTATTCGCTTCCGCAGAAGCAGAGGAGCGCTGTCTTGAAGGCATCTGCCTCTGCATCCGTGACGGCAGTATCGGAAAGACCTCTTGTGAGGATATCGTTTAGTGTTGCCTCGTCTGCCTCACCGTATACCATACGGTCCAGACCGTGGTCGGCGGCGCGGCATCCGTTTTCCGCAAAATATGCAATGCGGTCCGCAAGCGCGCGGCGCAGGGTATCCATATCGGAGATCTCATACCCGACGGCCTCGGAGAGGGTGCGGATATAAGCGGAGAAGCCTGCCTTGTCGATGTTCAGCGCCTTATCGGGACGGAAGGAGGGCGCAACGGTAACATCAAAGGACGGATCTGCCGCAAGCAGCTGATGGTATTCCAGGGAATCCACGGGATCGTCGGTCGTACCGATGAAGACGACACCGCTTTTTTTGATGATACCGCGCACGCTCATCTCGGGCTCGCGCAGCTTTTCCTCGCAGAGCTCCCATACCTGCGGTGCGGTATCTTTGTTCAGAACACCCTCGTAGCCGAAATAACGCTTCAGCTCAAGATGGCACCAATGGTACATGGGATTGCCGATGGCACGCGGAAGCGCCTCGGCGAATTTGAAAAACTTTTCCTTTGCGGGGGCATCACCCGTGATATACCGCTCCTCAACGCCGTTTCCGCGCATCAGACGCCATTTGTAGTGGTCGCCTGCAAGCCAGAGCTCGGTGATGTTGGAGAAGCGCTTGTCCTCCCAAATTTCCTTGGGACTGACATGACAGTGGTAATCGATGATCGGCATTTCTGCCGCATAACGGGAATAGAGGCGCTTAGCCCACGCCGTATTCAGAAGAAAATCCTCGTTCATAAATGCTGCCACGGTAACTACCTCCTTACAGATCAAAGCAGGCCCTTGATATATTGGATAAAGAAGATCCAATCCTCGGCGTTGAAGTGATGAATACCGTGACGCATACTGAAGCCGATGCATCCCTTTGCATTGATGTCACCCGTTTTCATCAGACCGAAGGTGCGGTCAAGTCCGACAACGCCGCACTTTTCATAAATGACGGACGCCGCCTCCGCACAGAGATACTGTGCCTCGGTGTCCGCCCACGCATCCTTTTCCGCGGTAACGACGGAGATCTTGCGGGGGGCGATCAGTGCCATGAGGTAATGCTGGTCAAAGGGCATCTCCTCCTCGTGTTCGCTGTACTTTTCATAAGCGGGCGTGAACCAGAAGGGGAAACGGGTCGTGATCTGCTTGACGGTCTCACCGTGTGTGTCACGTGCGATCGCGGCACCGCTGCAGCCGGAGGCGTTGGTATGTGCACCGTCGAAGATGGGATAGAGTGCGGCACAGAGAAGCGCTGTCTTTCCAAGCCGAGAGTGACCTGCGACATAGAGGGAGCCCTTTTTGGCATAGCCTTCCTCAAGCAGGAAGCGTCCGACGATATATGCAGCATATGCCCAGATGGCGATCTTACCTGCTGCACCGGGCGCATTTCTGTCGCTGAGAAGCGGTGCGATGCCGTTCTCGAAATCGTTGTTGTCGGTGGTGACGTCCTGATAGTAGATGTGCGCAAGTCTTACGCTTTGCTCCATGATCGTGTAGACGGGACAGTGTGCTTGCTCATGTGCGAAATCGAGATTGACGATCAGGGGACAATTGTCATCCTCCGTCAAAGGGAGGAACAGATCCACAGGGAAGGATGCGGATCTTGTGCCCTTTTTGAGTGTGAAGCGGAAGCGGATCGTCTCCCGTGCCTTCTCGGCAACACAGAAGGCAGGCTCTTTCGTTTTCTCAACGGTGATCTCCACCCCCTCGTCGTGAACATAACCGTATTCCTCGGAAAGGAGCAGGTCGATGGTGCGTTCACGGTCGAAATTACCGTTTTCGTCGTAAAGGTAGTCGGGAAGGGTGAAATCGCTTGCGTAACGGTTGGTCTCAGAGCGCAGAAAAGACGCAAATTGCAATGCGTTCATGAAGAGTATCTCCTTAAATTTTTACTTTATTTCCGCCGCTTTCATAGGCGGCAAAGATGAGGCGCATGACGCGTGCGGCCTCGGTACCGTCGATGGGGAAGGGGCGGCCGCTTTGAATGCAGGTATAGAAATCGTCGATGAGGGTTGCGTGCTCGCTGCCGTAGCAGGATTTTCCGAGAATCCGGTCGGGCTCGGCGGAGAATCTGTTTGCAACACCGCCCGCAAGGACGGTATCCGGCATCCAGACAACATTCTCCCCGTCCTCAAGGACGATCTGTATCTGAGGGGGGAGATCCATGGATCCTGTGTTTGTTGCAAAGAAGGTAAACGGCGTTTTTCCAAAAAAGGAGGCGCTAAGCGTGTCCTCAACCTCGATGACGCCGCGCAGTGTCAGGTTGTCCTTTCCTGAGACAACATATTCGGGATCGCCGCAAAGCTCTCTGAGCAGATCGAGTGTATGCAGCGCCTGGTTGATGAGAACACCGCCGCCCTCATATGCAGTCGTGCCGCGCCATTCTGCGGAATTGTAATAGTCCTCGCCGCGTGACCAGGCAAGGGTGCCGTGTGCGGCGCGGATCTTCTTGTCTGTAAGGTATTCCTTGACAAAGCGGAAGGACGGCTTGTAGCGGTTTTGCTGACAGACTGCAAGCTGTGCCCCCGAACGTTCCTGTGCCGCAAGAATCTCCGAAAGCTCCCGGGGCTTCATGCAAAGCGGCTTTTCGCAGAGCACATGGATGCCGCGGTCCAGACAGGTGATGATCATTTCCGCATGAAGATAATGCGGTGTGCAGATATGAACGGCATCGGGGGAGATCTCATCCAGCATCGTCATCCAATCGGTATAGATGGGCGTGTTCGGACAATAGGAAGCAGCTGCGGCAGACATCGCCTCTTTGTTGATATCGCAAAGGGCTGCAACACATCTCTTTTGTGCGGCAAGTATTTGCAGATGGACACAGCCTACCACACCGAGTCCGATAATTGCACTTCTCATTACTTTGTTCCGTAGCTTCCTTCCGTGTTGGCAACCAGGTTGTTACCGGTCTTCTTGTGGCGGGAGGTCTTACGGTGCTCATTGAGCATTGCAAGATAAGCATCCTCGTCAACGGGGAGAGAAACGCGCTTGCCGCCCAGCCATCCGGAGTATTCGATGGCATTCATCAGCTCAACGCCCGCAATGCCGTCCGTACCGCTGACAAAGAGCTCCTCGGTACCGAGCAGTGCTGCGGTAAAGTTGTTGATGATGCCGGTGTGCTGCAGGTTCTGACCGTCTGTCTCCACAAGGATCTTCTCATTCTTGGGACGACCGAAGAAGACTTCGGCTTCCTTTGCAAATATTCTGCTGTCCGTTTCGTTTTTGACGAAATAAAGCTCGTTGTTTTCACAGAGCAGCTTGCCCTTGGTACCGGAGACCTCGAAGCGGTTGGTACCGGGAGTTTCACCGGTTGTGGTGATGAACATACCCGTTGCGCCGTTTTCGTATTCAAAGAACGCGGTGACGTCGTCCTCAACCTCGATGTCATGCCACTTGCCGTACTGACAGAAGCCGCTGACGCTCTTGGGGAGCATACCGACGACCCACTGGACAAGGTCGAGCTGATGGGGGCACTGATTGATGAGGACACCACCGCCCTCACCGTTCCATGTTGCGCGCCAGTCTCCGCTTTCGTAGTAGTATTCGGTACGGAACCAGTCGGTGATGATCCATGTCACACGCTGGATCTCGCCGATCTCGCCCGCACGGATCATCTCACGCATCTTACGATAGAGGCAGTTGGTTCTCTGATTGAACATCATGCCGAACTTGGCATTTGATTTTTGTGCGGCGGCGTTCATCTCCTTGACCTGCTTTGCATAAACGCCGGCAGGCTTTTCGCAGATGACGTTGATACCGCGCTCAAGGCAGGCAATGACCATCTCGGGATGCTGATAGTGCGGAACCTCGACCAAGACTGCGTCGCAAAGACCGCTGTCGAGCATTTCGATGTAGTCGGTGAAATAGACGATCTCGTTGTTGTCCAGCTGATTTTTGATGTTGTCGATCTTGGCGGGATTGATGTCACAGAGCGCGGTGATGACCGCGTCCTTGGCACCCCCGTTTCTGAAGATGTTGCATACATAGGAGGATCCCTGGTTACCGAGACCGATGATGCCGTATCTGATCTTTTCCATAATTAAAGCTCCTTTTTGATGTACTTGACACTTCTCTCGACCGGTACAAAAGGATCGGGTGCAAGTGCCGCATTGTCCTGTTCCACGATAAAATACGAGGTGCCCGCCTCACGCATGAGCGGAACGAGCTGCTTGAAATCAATGGTACCGTCGCCGACGGGCGCAAACTGCGGGAGAACCTCGAGAATGTCCTCATCTGCTTTTGCGGAAATGCAGTAGTCCTTTAAGTGGACACAGCCGATCCTGCCCTTCAGGCGCTTGACGTAGTCTGCAACGCTGACGCCGCCGAACTGTGCCCAGTAGGTGTCAAGGGTGAAATTGATATGGGGGGTGTTTTCGATCATATAATCGAAGACGGTCTGACCGTCGTGCTGATAGAATTCATGGTGATGATTGTGGTAGAAGAAGGAGAATCCGTTTTTCTCCATTTTTTCTGCGGCACGCTCCAGACTCTCAAGCTTTGAGAAGCAGAGGTCTTTGTCACCGATGATCTTCATGCCGAGCGCACCGAGTCCGATGTTTTTGCATCCGAATTTTGCGTGATCCTCCATCAGCTGCTCTGTTTCATTTATGATGCGGTCCGCGGGGACGTGTGTCAGGATCACGGGCATACCGCTTTCCTTTGAGACCCGTGCGATTCTGTCGGCATCAAAAGCGGCACCCGAATACTGCAGGAAGGTGTATCCCATTTCGCGCAGACGGATCGCGGTGCTCAGAAAGTCCTCCTCCGTTGCGATACAGTTGCGCAGAGGGTATAGATTCAGTCCGATTTCTGTCATTTGATGTAACCTCCATCCTTGTATTGATATCCGCACGCCAAAAGCACTCCCTTCAATGCGCTGACCGCAGCATCAAAGGCCTCGTTGTTGTCGGCGAACGAAAATTTGTTTTTCATTTCGGTGCCGTCGATCTCCGCGTAGCCGTCAAAGACACGCAGATGCGGCTCAAGGGTCAGAACACGGTCCTCCTCACCGATGCGCTCGATGAGTGCGCCGATCCTGCCGTCACCGTGTCCTGCGGGAACGAGCTCTCCCGTTTCTGCGATGACATCCTTGATATGAAAATAGGTGCTCATGCTGTGCAGGGCATCCATTGCCACACCGATATCCTCACCGACCTCGATGAAGTTTGCGGGATCGTAAACGGTACAGAGTCCCTCGACCTGCTCCGTCAGACACAGGACCCGCTCCACGGTATCGCCGAAGATCTTCTTTTCGTTTTCGTGACAGAGGATCACGCCGTAGCCCTGTGCGATCCGCACCATTTCTGTCAGTGTACGGACGACGAGCGCCTCTTTGTCGGAAGCATCGAAAAAGCTGAACATACGGACCTTATCCGTGCCGAAGATGCGTGCCAGACGGCAGACGTGGTGCAGCTTTTCCATGTGTGCGGTCATGTCCTCGCAGAGGGAGACCTTGCCGATGGGGGAACCGATCGACCAGACACGGATGTCAGCTTCACGCAGACGTGCGGCGTATATGTGCGCCTGCTCCTCTGTGATATCGCCGATGTTGACACCGTCAAGGCCGCGCAGCTCAATGTAAGGGATGGCGTTGCGCTTGAGCGCCGCGAGCTGTCCCTCAAGGGAAGCATCTGCTTCATCTGCAAATGCAGCGAGCTTGATCATAGGAAATCATCCTTTCTTTATTATGCCATTGACAGAAATATATTTCTGTGATATTATTAGTATAGCATTTTTTTAAGAAAAATAAATGCATAATTTTAATTTATTGAAGGGTTCATAGCATAATCTTAATATGAAACACACAGAACTGATCTATGCAAGACACAATCGGGGGATCCTCGCGCCGAAAATCGACCCCTCACACATCGGCTTCTGCGAGCTGACGGTCGTTTTTGACGGCACGCTGGAGTATACCGTGGACGGTACGGTGCTTCGGCTGACGGCGGGCGATATGCTCTATATCCCCAAGGGAAGCTTTCGCTCGCGCAGTGTCTCAAAGGAAGCGGCGGACTATATCAGCTTCAATTTTTTGACGACGGAGGAGATCGGACTGCCGCGTGTGCTCCGGGGTGCTGTCTGCGGTGAGATCGTTTTGCTGACTGCGGCATACGACAAAATGGAAACACGCGCCTACTCCGACCAAACGGAAAAATATGCGCATCTGCTCGCTTGTATTATATCGGTGCTTGAGGAGATCGCGGCGAGTGCACAGATCAGTCCGCTCACAAAAAGGATCATGGAATATATCCACAGCAATCTTCGCCGCAGGATCACGCTTGCGGACATCGGACATCAGACCTTTTTCTCGCCCATCTACTGCGATACGGTCTTCAAGCGGGAAACGGGTCGCTCGATCATCGATTACGTCATTGACCGACGCATTGACGAGGCAAAGAAGCTGCTGCTTGAGGGAAGCATGACCCTTGCACAGGTCGCAGAGGCGGTCGGATTTGCGGACTATAATTATTTTTCGCGCGTATTTCGGAAACGCAGCGGATATACACCCGGTGCATATAAGCGCATGACACTCCCGCCCGAAAAACGGACGTAAACGGGGGAGGAGATCGCAGGGGTGGAAAAATCGGTAATTTATTCAAAAAAACGTGTATTTTTTTTGAAAAAGATGCTGGAAACTCTTGCTTTTTTGCGGGAAGTGTTGTATAATAAATGTATCTTAATACATCAGGAGGATGACCCACTATGAAAAAAATTATTGGCATTGACTTTGGCAATTTTCGCAATCCTTACCCTTTGTACCGCGTGCGGCGGCAGCAGTGACGGCGAAAAGGGATCTCGCGGTGTTAAGGTAATCGACATCAATCTGACCGAAGAGGAATATGCATTCGGCGTTGACAAGACACAGCCTGAACTTCTTGAGCAGACAAACGCATTTATCACAAAGATCATGGAAGACGGTACCTTCGATGCCATCTGCAACAAGTATTTCGGTGACGGTACTCCCACAGCGGTAACACCCTGCGCATACGATGAAACAAAGGATCAGCTCGTTGTTGCCACAAACGCAGGCTTTGAGCCCTTTGAGTACACAACAGACGGCGGCGCTACCTATCTCGGTATCGATATGGAGATCGCAGCGCTTCTCGCAGAGTACCTCGGCAAGGAGCTTGTTATCAACAACATGGAATTTGAGGCTGTATGTCTCTCCGTCGGTCAGCAGAAGGCAGACATTGCAATGGCAGGTCTGACCGTCAAGCCCGACCGCGAGGAGCACGTTGCATTTACAAAGTCTTACTATTATGCGTCCCAGAAGCTGATCGTCAAGGCAGATGATACTACATTTGATGCCTGCAAGACCGCAGCGGATGTGGAAGCGATCCTTTCCGCAAAGGATAAGACTACCAAGATCGGCGTTCAGAACGGTACAACCGGTCAGTTCTACGTTATGGGTGACGAGGAATGGGGATTTGACGGCTACAACGTTGATTGCAAGGGATATACCAACGGCTCTCTCGCAGTCAATGACATGATCAACGGCAATATCGATTATGTGATCATCGACGCCGCTCCCGCAGATTGCATTGCTGCAGCTTACAATAAGATGAACTGAGCGTTCGAAAATAAAACATTATAATCAAAAAAACAAGCTGCTCTCCTGCTTTTGAATCAGAATCAGATCGGGAGGGCGCTATGTTTTCATAAAGGTAACATGGGAAATTTTTCAGTAAAATTTGATACATTTCTGGAGACACTCATCGATCGGGGCGCGTATGTATCCGTTCTTCTCGGTCTGAAAAACACACTGATCATTGCCGTGCTCGGCCTTGTGATCGGTATTTTGATCGGTACGCTGATCGCGACCGTCCGTGTTCTCCCAAAGTATAAGCTTCTTCCAAGAGTGCTTGACGGGATCTGCTCCTTCTATGTCGGACTTTTCCGCGGAACGCCGATGGTCGTTCAGCTGCTTTTGTTTTACTATGTGCTGCTTCCCCTCATGGGGATCCGTATGTCGAGTCTTTCGGTTTCCGTGCTCGTCTTCGGTCTGAACAGCGGCGCGTACATATCCGAGATCATGCGCAGCGGTATTCAGTCCGTCGATCACGGACAGATGGAGGCGGGACGCGCGGTGGGACTTTCCTTTGGCACAACGATGATGAAGATCGTCATTCCGCAGGCGGTGAAGAATATTCTTCCGACACTGGGCAACGAGTTTATCGCGCTGATCAAGGAGACCTCCGTCGTTTCGTTCGTCGGTGCATCCGATCTTTACAAGGCGTTCAATATGATCGGTACCAATTCGTATGAGTTTATGGTGCCGTACCTTGCGATGGCGGTGATCTATATTGCGCTCGTCATGCTCATTACGCTTGGCATCAAGCTGATGGAAAGGGGACTGAGGAAAAGTGATAGACGTAATTAAATTACAGAAGAGCTTTGGTAAAAACGAAGTCCTCAAGGGGATCGATATCACCGTAAACAAGGGGGATATCGTCTGTGTGATCGGACCCTCGGGAAGCGGTAAATCGACATTTTTGCGCTGCCTTAACTGTATGGAGGATCCCACAGGCGGTCAGATCATCTTCAACGGTGTGGATATTGCGGATATGAGCGTCGATATCAATATTCACCGCAGAAAGATCGGCATGGTCTTTCAGCAGTTCAATCTCTTCAACAACAAGACCGTGATTCAGAATATCATGCTCGCTCCCGTACATGTGGGGCTTTCGGATCTTCGCCGTGCAAAGCGGTTCAATGCGCTTCTCCCCATCACGAATCTCTTCCGGAGGAAGGGCAATAAACGGGAGAAGATCGAGATCAAGACCGATGCGGCCGGGATCAAGGCGGATGCATATGAGAACGCCATGCGCCTGCTGCGCCGTATCGATCTCGAGGAAAAGGCAGATAAATATCCGTCCACGCTTTCGGGCGGACAGAAGCAGCGTGTCGCCATTGTTCGGGCACTTGCAATGAACCCCGAGGTCATTCTCTTTGACGAGCCGACATCTGCCCTGGACCCCGAAATGGTCGGAGAGGTTCTTGAATTGATGAAGCAGCTGGCGCAGGAGGGTATGACGTTGGTCTTCGTCACGCTCGAGATGGGCTTTGCGCGCGAGGTCGGAACACGCGTCTGCTTTATGGACGAGGGCATCATTATGGAGGAGAATACGCCTGAGGCGTTTTTCTCAAATCCGCAGTGTCCCCGTGCTGTGGAGTTTTTATCAAAGGTCCTCTGATCATGTCCGGGAAGTCAAAAAAACAACTCCCAATTACCTTTTGTGTTCCCGCTGATCTGATTCACTTTGGCGGCGTATGATGATTCATTAGAGTGATGAAACAAGTCCCCACTGTTGGCAACTGAAAAGGAGCAAGGTGTATTTCAATCTTGCTCCTATCGGTCAGTATTCAGTTCAACAAATCGGAATTGGCTT
>JAFQMO010000147.1 GCA_017414385.1 Clostridia bacterium | reverse complement strand
TCCTTCAAGTCATCGATCGTTTCAAAGGGATGCTGCAGCATAAGGTCGAAGCTTCCCCAGAAAACACCGCTTTCACGAATGATCTGTGTCGCACGGATGATATCCTCCTGCGTTTCATAACGGTGAAACACATCCCGTCTGACACGCTCCGAGCCGGACTGTATACCCATGATCACCTCAGTGAGACCAACCTTGACAAGCTTCTGCAGCACTTCCCGATTGACCGCCTTGGGATGTGACCAAATCGTAAACGGCAAATCGATATGCTCCTTATAAGCCGCCGCAAACGCATCGACCCATCCGGGAAGATTCGGAAATATCTCATCATAAAAATGGACGAATACGATCTTCTTACACTGTTTTTTTGCCTCGATCAATTCATCTATGACACTTTGGACAGAACGGGTCCGCACGCTGCGGATCCCCTGCGGCATCAAGCGGTGAAGGTTACAGCAGCAGCAATATGAGCAGGTAAAGGGACAGCCTCTGGATGCAATCACCTCGTAGCTGAGCGTATCCAGCTGCGGGTCCCCCTCTGTCAGTGTGTCATTTTCGATAAAACAAGCATTCATACAGTGGATAGACGGAAGTCCGTACGCATCGATGTCATTTTGCAGGTCGGCGATATCATTCATCACGACCTCTCCCTCCGCCAAAAAGCACAGCGAAGGAATCCCGCGCGGATCCGCTCCATCCCGCAATGCATCCGCAAGTCTTCGCATTGCGATCTCTCCGTCACTTCGAATCACATAATCAACGCCGCGCTCCAAAAAATATGAAGGAAACATCGTCGCAAATGCACCTCCGCAGACGATGGGAATATCAAAGGAGGCACGTATCATCGCAATCATCTGATCAACCGTCTCCAAATACATGGAGCTCATAACGGAAAGGCCGATAAACAATGGCTTTTTTTCGGCAATATCCGTCTTCAGCAGTGCAAGCTCCCTCTCTGTTGTTTTTGTCGGTCTCACACTGTTGAAATCCTTATAAAACACGGATCGTACCTGATATCCGCCATCCTTCAGTGCCGTTTCCAGATAACGCACACCGAGTGCTTTTTTATTATAAAATGCTACAAGCATTACTTGATTCTGCTGCATTTACGTATTGCCCCTTTGTTTTTGTTTTTATCCTGACACACGCCATATATGCTATGCACGCTGCACGTACCGATTGCTCAGATCTCGCCTGACAGAATCTCCGTATCGGAACCGACCTCTGTTGTTTGTGCATCTGTTTCGATGACGATCTCCTCTGTATCGGGCTCGGTTACGGGCTCAGTCATAGGCTCAGTCATAGGCTCGGTTATAGGCTCGGTTATAGGCTCGGTTATAGGCTCGGTTACGGGCGTGGTATGCTCCTCGGTATCGGGTGCCGCCGTCGTATCGGGTGTTTCCTCTGTAGTATCCGCAGGTGTTGTATCATCTCCGTTGAGACCGGGGACATCGGGTGTGCTCCACTCAAAGAGCGCACTTGCCGCCAATGTGCCGATCTTTGCCTCTCCATAGGTTCCGTTGAAGCCCCATATAACATCAATCATACAGGAATCGCTGCTGCCGCTCTGATACGTATGCGTCGTAAAGGGCACATAAAGAAGCGTTCTCTCCTGATGGTCGATCACATCTGTGGAAAAGGTATGACTGACACCGTCCACCATAATCTTTCCCATGTGATTTCTCGGTCCGCAATACAATTCATAGCACTCAAGACCAATTGCAAATTCGATCGTTACATTTCCGTTCTGCGCCATATAACAGTCATAGTCCACAACCAAACGCAAATAATCGTTCTGATAAGAGATAAAGCGTCCCGCCACCGATGCTTCGACAGTAAGCAAATTGCTTAAATCGATCACCTCTCTGCCGCCAATCACCACATGACTGTCGTCATCCGGTTGTACAACGGCTTCTGTATCGGCCTCTGTATCCGATTCCGTTTCTGCAGAGATCTCCTCGGTATCAGAGACCATCTCGGATCCCTCCGTCAGCACAGACTCCTCCGTATCTGCAGTATCCGCCTGTGTATCTGTGTCCTTTGGCTCGTTTTCTCCATCTGTCAATGCAGGATCTCTGTCCTGTGAGCCGTCATTGATTCCAAAAGAGCCTCTCTCATCCGATACGGAATCGGTCGTATCGGCAGCACCGTCACCCTTTTGACAGCTTATCAAAAAGAGACACAGCAGCAGCGCCAATACACGCCGCATCGTTCTGTTTCGCTTCATATGTATTTCCTTTCTGCTGATGTCAAGCATCAACACAGTGATGTTTCTTATGTTAGAATCAGTATATCAAATCATCATCATGCGTGTGTGAATAAAATGTAAAAAATTATATGCCTCTCCTCTTTTTTTTATCGGTACATTTCCTTTCGCTATTGCAAGAGCACAAAGAATGTGGTATACTGTATATGACAGCATTTTGCAGAATTCGACTTCATCATTTTTACATTTTCGGGAAAGGAATACGCTTTATGAAAAACCGTATTGGAAATGCAATTGTCGGCCAATCGGGCGGTCCTACCTCCGCCATCAACGCAACACTCTCCGGAGTCATCCGGGCAGCGATAGAAAACCCTTGTATCGAGCACATTTACGGAGCAATCAACGGTATTGAGGGGGTCCTGTCCGAAAACATCGTGGACTTGGATGTACAATTTGACCGTCCTGAAACACTTCAGCTTCTTGCACATACGCCCGCAGCAACACTTGGTTCCTGCCGCAAAAAGCTTCCACCCTATTCCGCCGATGATCCGACCTATCATAAGCTGTTCCGGATTTTCGAAAAATACAATATCCGATATTTCTTCTATATCGGAGGAAATGATTCCATGGATACGGTTTCCAAGCTCTCGACGTATGCTGCAGCACAAGGCTATGACATCTCCTTTATCGGTGTGCCAAAAACCATTGACAATGACGTTATGGGGACCGACCATACGCCCGGATACGGTTCTGCAGCAAAATATATCGCGACAACCATGCAGGAGATCCTTTGTGACTGCGCCGTATACACCGTTCCCGCCGTTACGATCGTTGAGATCATGGGACGTGACGCGGGATGGCTGACAGCTGCTGCCGCTCTTCCCCGCAAGTTTTGCGGTGTCAGTCCCGATTATATCTATCTCCCCGAGCGTCCCTTTGACTATATACAGTTCTATGCAGACATCGAAGCTGCGCTGAAGAAGCATCCCAATGTCGTGATCGCAGTCTCGGAGGGGCTTCGTCGTTCAGACGGACATTATATCGGTGAAAGCGCACAATCCGGTGTCACAGATGTTTTCGGACACGCCTATCTTTCGGGCACAGGAAAAACATTGGAGGCAGCAGTCAAGCAGCAATTCGGCTGCAAGGTCCGCTCTATTGAGCTCAACATTATGCAGCGCTGCGCCGTACATCTTGCATCGCAGACAGATATCAGCGAATCCATTCGTGTCGGCGAGGCAGCTGTCCGCTGTGCCGTTGAAGGCGGAACTGCAAAAATGATGGCGTTCAAGCGCATCTCTGACGAACCATATCAGGTCGAGATCACGGAGATCGATATCGCCTCCGCAGCCAATCACGTCAAAACAGTTCCCGATGCGTTCATCAACGAAAACGCAAATGATGTTACCGATGCCTGTATCGACTACATCCTTCCGCTTTGCATCGGTGAGCTTCCGCTGCTTTACCAAAACGGTCTTCCCGTACATTTTCATATTGACAAAACACCCGTTTCAGCAGAAAGATCCTGAATCCCAACCGTAATCTGATCGAAAGGAGCACCATCGTCATGCAGAAAAAAAAGCTGCTTATCCCGATAAACAAAAGAATGCTTTTGTACCTCGCTGCATTTCTGCTGACGGCTGCTCTTGTTACCGTCACCATTGCATTGGAAAGAACACATCCGCACATCGGATCCGATGAAACCGATTTTCCTTATACGGATACGACCGAAGCCATCTCCGATACGACCGTTACGCAAACAGAGTCGAAGACGGTAGAGACCGTACCCGTTACTCCCTATTACACAAAAGAGGATGACATTGCCTATCATCCTGCCGCTCACAAGGACGAGAGCTTTGCACCAAAGCGCATTTTTCACTCCACACATCGTATTTATGCCGCAGTTCCCGACACGGGGATCGAGGCGTTTGACACACGTCTTTCTGCTGCCATCGATGAAATGATCCTCGAATCCCTCTCGGAGGATGGACTCCGTGAGGGCGGGGGCACTGTCATCACCATCGATTACACGCTCACATCGGAGGACGCCTCCTACAGTGTCCTTTTCACAAAGACGGTTATCGACACCATGACCTCGCATGCACAAGGCGAGGTACGTTCGCTCTATTTCAACACCGAATCTCCCGATATCACCACTCCTTTGGCGCTGTATGACATCTCGGTTGCAGGTGATGTTCTTTACCAAAGGATCCTCTCCGGCTGTGCAGAGGTACTGCAGACGACCGCAGACGATGCGATGCTTTCAAAGATCTGCGGCGAGGATTCCTCCGCAGTTTCCGAATGGACAACACTCACAGCATCGGAGAACACCATCTATTTCCATTTCGTTGTCGATGACGGCGATTCTTTTACAGTACACGCCTGTTCCGTTTCCCGTGATACGCTCTCTCCCTACACATGGGAAGCGCTGAAGCCAAAGCCCCCTGTGTATATTTCGACCGGTGCCCTTCCCGAAAGTCCCGCCGTCAGTGACGATTATTTCGACGATGCTCTCTTTATCGGGAATTCGCTCGTTGTCGCACTGCAGAAGGTCTATCCTCTCGACACACGATTCTTTGCGACAGTCGGACTTAACATTCTGCACGTATTCTCACAGGAAATCGTTACGCTTCCCGACGGCAGCACCTCCACCATCTTTGACGCACTCGCCGTTCTGGATTACAACAAGGTCTATCTGATGTTCGGTATCAACGAGCTCGGATTCGGGACCCCCGGCGGATTCATCCTATATTATAACCGTCTCATTGACCAGATCCTTGCATGCGCCCCGCATGCCACCGTTTATGTACAATCCATCATTCCTATCCACGAGGAAAAAGCAACAAACGCCGGATACAATACAGCCATTGTCAACAACACCAATATCGTAAGCTTCAATTCGGCACTTGAACAGATGTGTCGGGATAAGGGTGTATGCTTTGTCGATGTCTACGATGCTTTTGCAGATGCAAACGGATCTCTCCCTGCCGAATCGACACCGGACGGGATCCATCTGAACACAGCAGATATCTACCATTGGATGGAATATCTGAAAACACATACACGACAGTGATCTGTTCACTTTCCGGTTCTTTTTTACACCGACAGCGGTTTCTCTGTCGGTGTTTTTTTGTTTTTATTAACAAACCAATGTTAAAATGATTATCTTATGATACAAATCATCGACAGCAATGTCAAAAGTTTTTCACGTATCCGCGAGAAATTTTATGTGGAAAATAGCGGAAATTTATCCCTAAACGCTTGACTTTTTACGCTTTTTGTTGTATCATATATACAGAGAGTGAAGGTGGGGGGTGAGGCGTATCATCCGTTTTGTGATAAGTGATGCAGATGGAACATTAGTTAGGGGAGAAAAGTTAATTGATCCCTGCGCATTTTCGCGTATGATGCAGACACTTGCCAAGGCGCAAATCCCCATCGCCATTGCAAGCGGCCGTTGTTATTCGACATTAAAGCCGCTGTTCGGTACATATGCTGACCGTATCCTCTTTTTTCCGCTCGACGGTACACTCGCCATTGCCGCAGATACCCTTCTGTGCTCGTTTCCGCTTGACGGCGATGCGATCGAGGACGGACTCTCTCTGCTCAGCCATGTGCATGTTCGCGGCGTTGAGCTGTGCGCACAGAACACAAGTTATTTATACGCAAACGATCCCAATATTGTCCTCTCCGAGAAAAAACGTCTCGGTGATTCGCTCACCGTCTGCTACAGCCGCGATGGGATCCCATTCTCCCCGGAAGCACAGACAGAGGAGCCAATCTATAAGATCATCGTCTTTTTCGCACCTCTCGGATGTACACAAAGGCTCGATAACACCGTGATCCGCGGTGTACGCACCGTATACAAAAGCGACACTGTTTGGGAGGTTATACGTAAGGACATAAGCAAGCGCACCGCAGCAGAAACGGTTTGCCGTGCATTGCAGATCTCCCCCGAGGAGGTCCTTGCATTCGGCGACAACGAAAACGACCGTGAGCTTCTCATGTTCGCAGGAACCGCCGTCACGATGTACGGCGCAAAGCATGATCTCTTTTCCATCACCCCCTATCACACAAGCAACGTGGCAGAGACGGTGATGTACCATATCAAAAAAGACAATATCTCTCGCTCTTCTGCAGCGAGAAACCGATAACGGCAGGAAAGGAAGGTACCGCATCCCATCATGGCAAAATTTCACATCATTGATCTGGAACGCCCCCCGCGTATCGGACGTCTGATCGATACGCTGTTCGACCATATGCCCGAAATCGAATCCGACCGCGCCGTCCTTTTGACAGAATCCTATATGCAGACCGAGGGAGAGCCGATCATCACACGTCGCGCAAAGGCGTTTGCCAATATCTGCGAGAAGCTTCCCGTAACGATCCGAGAGGAGGAGCTGATCGTCGGATCGGCAACGAAATCTCCGCGTGGCTGTCAGGTGTTCCCCGAATATTCCTTCTCCTGGCTGGAAGCGGAATTCGACACTGTCTCAACAAGAGCAGCGGATCCCTTCTATATCTCAGAAGAAACCAAGAGCACGCTTCGCTCAGTTTACCGTTACTGGGAAGGCAAAACGACATCCGAGCTTGCAACCTCCTACATGGCAAAGGAGACACTGCTTGCCATGCAGCACAATATCTTCACCCCCGGCAACTATTTTTATAACGGCATCGGTCACCTGACCGTGGATTATGCAAAGGTTCTCAGGATCGGCTACCGCGGTATCATTGAGGAGGCAGAAAAGGAGCGCAGTAAATACGGCTTTGCGCATCCCGAATATGCCGCAAGAACGCACTTCCTCAACGCCGTGATCCTTTCCTGCAATGCCGCGATCACCTTTGCAAAGCGTTACAGTGCGCTCGCCCTGGAAAAGGCTGCAGGCTGCAGCGATCCAAAACGAAAGAAGGAGCTGCTGCAGATCGCCGCAAACTGCGCACGTGTTCCCGAATACGGTGCCTCCTCCTTCTATGAAGCATGTCAATCCTTCTGGTTTATCCAGATGCTTCTGCAGATCGAATCCTCCGGACACTCCATTTCCCCCGGACGCTTCGATCAGTATATGTATCCTTACTACCGCGCCGATCTGGAAGCAGGCAAGATTTCTCCTGCATTCGCACAGGAGCTTATGGATTGTATCTGGGTCAAGCTCAACGATCTCAATAAGGTCCGCGATGCTGCATCTGCGGAAGGCTTTGCGGGATACTCTCTCTTCCAAAATCTGATTGCAGGCGGTCAGACCCCGGACGGTGTGGATGCAACAAACGATCTTTCCTTTATGTGTATCCAGGCAACACGTCACGTGCTTCTGCCCATGCCCTCCTTCTCCGTCCGCGTTTGGAACGGAACGCCGCATGAATTCCTTTTGAAGGCAGCTGAGCTGACACGTACGGGTATCGGACTTCCCGCATACTACAACGACGAGGTGATCATTCCCGCACTGCTCAACCGCGGTCTGTCTATGGAGGATGCACGCGATTATAACATCATCGGCTGTGTTGAGCCGCAAAAAGCAGGCAAGACAGACGGTTGGCATGATGCCGCATTCTTCAATATGTGCCGTCCGCTTGAGCTTGTTATGAACAGCGGATGCGACAGATCGGGAACAGAATGTGACGGTACACAGATCGGTCCGAAGACACCGCCCGTGACATCCATGAAAACATTCGAAGAATTCTTCGATGCATACAAAACGCAGACCGAATACATGCTGACACTGCTCGTCAATGCGGATAACTCGATCGACATGGCGCACGCAGAGCGATGCCCGCTGCCATTTCAGTCCTGCATGGTCGAGGATTGCATCGGCCGCGGAAAATCGCTTCAAAACGGCGGTGCCGTTTACAACTTCACAGGTCCGCAAGGCTTCGGAATTGCCAATATGACCGATGCGCTTTACGCGATCAAGACACTCGTCTTTGAGCAGAAGGTCATGACCATGGCCGAATTAAAGGAAGCCGTTGACCATAATTTCGGCGAGGATATTCCCGATCGCTCGGCGCAGGAGCTTACGGCAAAGGAAATGCGTCGTTTGGCAGATTCCGGAAAAGCCGTCACCGAGAGCTTGATTAAGGATACCTTCCGCCGCTTGAAATGTGCAGGCAACACCTCGGATTTCCAGCGTGCAAAATACAGAAAGATCCGCGAGCGCATCGACAGTGTTCCGAAATACGGAAATGACATAAGCGAGGTCGACGATTTCGCGCGCGAGGTCGCATATACCTATTCCAGACCGCTTGAAAAGTTCAAAAACCCGCGCGGCGGACAGTATCAGGCAGGTCTGTATCCCGTATCTGCAAACGTTCCGCTCGGTGCACAGACCGGTGCAACACCCGACGGAAGACTCGCCTTCACGCCCATTGCGGATGGCGTTTCCCCGACCGCCGGCAAGGATACAAACGGTCCCACCGCTTCCTGTAATTCCGTCTCCCATTTGGATCACGGCATTGCATCGAACGGTACCCTGTTCAACATGAAGTTCCACCCCTCCGCATTGGAAGGCAGCACGGGACTTGAAAGCTTTATCGCATTGATCCGCGGCTTCTTCGATCAGAAGGGCAGTCACGTGCAGTTCAACGTCGTCAGCCGCGAAACACTTCTGGATGCGCAGCAGCATCCGGAAAAATACAAGTCGCTTGTCGTACGTGTTGCAGGCTACAGCGCACTGTTTACCACGCTGTCCAAGCCCCTGCAGGATGACATCATCAACCGTACCGAGCAGGCAAGCTTCTGAGCAACCCGAAAACGCACATAAGGAGGTGTTCATCCCGTGTCAGACGGCATTCATACAGTCCGCGGACGGATCTTCGATATCCAGAAGTTTTCCGTTCATGACGGTCCCGGGATCCGTACGATCGTCTTTCTGAAGGGATGTGTCCTCCGCTGCCGTTGGTGCTGCAATCCCGAATCCCAGAATTGGGAGATAGAGGGAATGATACAGAACGGTGTCAAAAAAACGGTCGGCCGGGATATCACCGTCGGTGAGGTCATGACAAAGGTCCTTCAGGACAAGCCATATTACAGACGCTCCGGCGGCGGTCTCACGCTCTCAGGCGGAGAAACGCTTTGTCAGCCGGAATTTGCGCGCGCACTTCTTCTTGCCTGCCGTGCAAGCGGGATCAACACCGCCATTGAGACCACGCTATGTGCCGATTATTCCGTGATCGAGTCCATTGCAGCGCTCGTCGACACCTTCCTTGTCGACATCAAGCATATGGATTCCGAAAAGCACAGGCAGTTTACCACGCAGCCAAACGACCGTATCCTGGAAAACGCAAAACGCCTTGCCTCATCCGGCGCAAACATGGTCGTGCGTGTTCCCGTCATTCCGACCTTCAACGACACCCCTGCAGAGCTGCATGCCATCGCAGCCTTTGCGCACGATACGCTCAAGGCAAAGGAAATGCACATTCTTCCCTATCACCGTCTCGGATATGACAAATATATCGGGCTCGGCCGTGAATATCTGATGGGAGATCTTCCATCTCCAACAAAGGAAGCCATGACATTTTTCAAGGATATTTGTATGTCCGCAGGCATCACCTGCCATATCGGCGGATAACAAACCGCTCTCTTACTCCAAAATCAAAGAAGGTGTCTTATGAAACCGAATCTTTCCATCCCGCTGTCCGACACAACGGCAAATACGTCATCGGATAAGATCCGTATTATTCAGGAGCTCGTTCCGGGAAAGCAGATCACGCTTGCACACATCATCGCAAGTCCCGACCCCATTCTCTATAAAAAGCTCGGTCTTGATCCAACCGTCGATTATACGCGCTGTGCCATCGGAATGATCACGCTCAGCCCTGCGGAAACAGCGATCATCGCCGCAGATATTGCCACCAAGGCGTCGGGCGCCGAGATCGGCTTTGTTGACCGATTTTCGGGAACACTTCTGATCACAGGCTCTATCTCCGACGTAGAGGAGGCATTCCGTGCCACGCTCGACTACTGCGCCCAAAAGCTTGATTTTTCCGTCTGTGATCTGACAAAGACCTGAATATGAAAAAGATCATCCTCATCGGCCGGTCCGAGGCCGGCAAAACAACACTTAAGCAGGTGCTCCGATCAGAGACTGTCGAGTATATCAAAACGCAGTCCGTCGATCATTTTGATGTGATCGTCGATACCCCCGGCGAATACATACAGACCCGTCATCTCGGCGGTGCACTCGCCGTTTATTCTTATGAATCCGATGTCATTGGTCTTCTGGCATCCGCAACGGAGCCGTACAGTCTGTTCGGTCCCGCCATTGCCGCAACGGCAACACGTCCCGTGATCGGTATCGTCACGAAATGCGATGAGGACGGCGCACGCGTCCCTATGGTATACGGTTGGCTGCAGGAAGCAGGCTGCGATCCCATCTTCACCGTCGACTCCAAAACAGGGACCGGTATCGAAGCGCTGATGCGGTTTTTATCCGCATAGCTCACTCAAAAAAGATAAGCATCGCCCCCGGGCGTTCTTATATATTCACCATCGTCTATTAAATTTCTATAAAAAGGAGAACTCATTATGGCATCCGAATACGCAATTAAACTCCAGATGTGCGAGATCGGTAAGAGAATCTATGACAGAGGCATGGTTGCCGCAAACGACGGCAATATCTCCGTCAAGATCGGTCCCGACGAAATCCTCTGCACACCCACAGGTGTTTCCAAGGGCTTCATGACACCCGAGTACATCTGTAAGATCGACTCCAAGGGCAACATTCTGCACGCATACGAAGGCTTCCGTCCTTCCTCTGAGATCAAGATGCATCTGCGTGTCTACAAGGAAAGACCCGACGTTATGTCCGTTGTTCACGCACACCCCATGTATGCAACCGGTTTTGCGATCGCAGGTATTCCGCTGACAGAGCCGATCATGCCTGAGGCGGTCATCTCTCTCGGATGTGTTCCGATCGCTGAATACGGTACTCCCTCCACGGAAGAGATCCCCGATGCAGTTGCAAAGTATCTGCAGCACTATGATGCAGTCCTTTTGGAAAACCACGGTGCACTTGCATATTCCGACTCTCTTCTCAATGCATATTACAAGATGGAGTCCCTTGAATTCTACGCACAGCTGATGTTCATCTCCAAGATGCTCGGCGGTCCCAAGGAGCTTTCCGAGGAGCAGGTCAAGACGCTGTACGCACTCCGCAGCAAGTACGGTCTGAAGGGTAAGCACCCCGCTGATCTTTGTCCCGTTCTCGCACAGGGTAAGACCCCCTGCCCCAACTGCGATTTCTCCGGCCGCGACTGCAAGACTGCACAGGCTGCCGCTGCAGCAAAGACAGACAACGATCTGGTTGCTGAGATCGCGAAGCGCGTTCTTGCTCAGCTCGGCAAATAACCTTATCTCCTATGGAATACAGCAAGCTGGTATCACTGATTCGTGAAGAGCTGGACCGCGCAGCACAAGCCGCCTCCTCTGCGATCCCCGACAATATTCCGCTGTCGCTTGCAAAGAAGCTGGCTGCGGCTGTTGAGGACGAGGCTGAAAGACGCGGTGTCCGTGCCGTCATTGCAGTCACCGATCGCGGCGCGCACCCCATTCTCGTTCACGCAATGGATGATGCATATATTGCAAGCTACGATATTGCGGTACAAAAAGCGTACACCGTTGTGGCTTTGAAGATGTCAAGCAAGGATCTCAAGCCGCTTGCTCAGCCGGGTGCCCCGCTTTACGGGATCCAGCACACAAATGACGGTCGGATCGTGATCTTCGGGGGCGGAGAGCCTCTGTGCGGATCCGATGGCCGTATCATCGGCGGACTCGGTGTATCGGGCGGGTCCGAGGAGCAGGACACTGCACTTGCCGCATTCGGCAAAGCTGTCTTTGCTCAGCTGATTGGGCAAGTCACACCGTGATATCGGTCCGATAAAGTAATCCCGTTTCCGCCATATCAGGACGGATACGGATCTCCAAATCCCAATGAAAGGAACCCTTAATGGGAAAAGGTAATCGCAACACCATGGATTATCAATCTCAGAATATTGAAGAGATCGTCAAAAAGGTCCTTGCCGATATGATCGGTGATGCCGCTGCCGCACAGGCAAAGAACGTTCCTGCGGCAAAGATCTCCGCGGGCAAAACCACGGGTGCCGTCATTCCCGACAAGGCACACGTCGCCATGCTGGTCCAGCCCGAAAAATTCATCGTTAAGGAATATCCCATGCCAGCTGTCGGTGATGACGATATTCTGGTCCGCGTAGAGGGATGCGGCGTCTGCGGTACAGATGCGCACGAATTCAAACGCGACCCCTTCGGCCTGATCCCTGTTGCGCTCGGTCACGAGGGAACGGGTGAGATCGTAAAGATGGGTAAAAACGTCAAGGTCGACTCTGCAGGCAAGGCACTCTCCGTCGGCGACAAGGTCGTTACCTGCATGATCTTCAAGGATAACCCCGCAATCACCATGTTTGATCTGAACAAGCAGAACGTCGGCGGCGCCGATGTATACGGTCTGCTTCCGGATGATGACATTCATCTCAACGGCTGGTTTGCAGACTACATCCTCGTTCGCGGCGGCTCGTCGGTATTCAATGTATCCGAGCTTGACCTCGATTCCCGTATTCTCATCGAGCCTGCAGCCGTTCTGATTCACGCAGTGGAACGTGCAAAGACCACCGGAATTCTTCGGTTCAATTCCCGTGTCGTCGTACAGGGCTGCGGACCGATCGGTCTGATCTGTATCGCAGTGCTCAGAACGATGGGTATCGAAAACATCGTCGCAGTAGACGGAAATGACCGCAGACTTTCCTTTGCAAAGGAAATGGGCGCCGATCATTCCGTTAACTTCAAAAATGCAAAAGACACCGCAGCACTCGCAGCACTCGTCAAGGATGCCTTCGGCGGCTACGAAGCAGACTTTGCATTCCAGTGTACCGGTTCTCCCGTTGCACACTCCAATATCTACAAGTTCATCCGCAATGGCGGCGGTCTCTGTGAGCTCGGCTTCTTTATCAACGGCGGTGATGCCACCATCAACCCGCACTTTGATATCTGCGCAAAGGAGATCACCACAGTCGGTTCTTGGGTATACACACTCCGCGATTACGCAACCACCTTCGATTTCCTCAAACGCGCCAAGGCGATCGGCATTCCACTGGAAAAGCTGATCACGCACAAGTTCCCGCTCAGCGAGATCAACCGTGCATTGGAGGTCAATCTCAAGCAGGAAGGCCTGAAGATCGCCATCGTAAACGAATGAGCATCCGCAAGCAGCACCTGATAATACATAAAGGAGATTGACATGGCACAGGCAGTCGGCATTCTCGAGGTCTACGGTCTGGTAGCCGCATTCGTTGCCTGCGACGCAGGATGCAAGGCGGCAGATGTCACCGTTGAGAACTTCGATAAAAACAAACCGTCCAACCCCGATTCGCTCAAGGTTCCGCTGATCGTCGTCGTAAAATTCCGCGGCGATGTTGCGGCAGTCGAGGCAGCAATGGATGCGGCAGAGCGTGCGGCAAACACCGTTTCCGGTGTGGTTTCCCGTCATACGATCGCGCGTCCCGAGGAGGACACACAGAAAATGTTCAGCATTACCGGTTTTGATAAACCGATCAAAAAGAAATCCAAAACAAACAAAAATAATAACAAAAATTAAATTTACGGAGGATATTTATTATGGCACAGGAAGCATTGGGCATGATCGAAACAAGAGGTCTCACAGCAGCAATCGAGGCAGCAGATGCAATGGTAAAGGCAGCAGAGGTCGTTCTCGTCGGTACAGAAAAGATCGGCTCCGGTCTCGTATCTGTTATGGTCCGCGGTGACGTCGGTGCAGTTAAGGCTGCAGTTGAGGCAGGCACCGCAGCAGCAGAGCGTCTTGGTGAGGTTATCGCAACACATGTCATCCCCAGACCCCACAGCGACGTTGAAAAGATTCTTCCCAAGATCTGACAACAACTCATCCACAAGGAAAGGACCCCGATCCAATGAACATCAAAGCCATTGGTCTGGTCGAGGTTTCCGGATCGGTCGCGGCAGTTGATGCACTGGACATTATGTGCAAGGCTGCCGACGTATCCATCGTGACATGGGAGAAAAAGCTCGGCGGTCGTCTGGTCACGATCGTGGTAACGGGCGACGTCTCCGATGTCACGGCAGCGGTGGAGGCGGCAAACGCATCCTGTATTCACCCCCCGTGCGCGTCTGCCGTTATCCCCAATCCCCACAAGGAAACAAAGCGGATCCTCGAATTCAGCGCGAAAAACCACAATTTGGATACGGAATAAAAAGCTATGTCCAAACAAACAGAGAAAACAACGGCGGAAAAGTCATCCCCGAAAAGAAAGCGTTCTTCCGCGCGGACAAACGGTATTTCCGCATCGGAGATACCGGAAAAGATCCCCTCTGAGAAGAACATAGAAAAACAAATTACCGAAACGGACATCCCGTTCGAAAACATCCAAACGGAGGTAAAGAAAATGACACAGCAAGCATTAGGTATGATTGAAACCAAGGGTCTCGTCGCAGCAATCGAGGCTGCAGACGCAATGCTCAAGGCAGCAAATGTAGAGCTCGTAGGTACCGAAAAGATCGGATCCGGTCTCGTATCTGTTATGGTACGCGGTGATGTCGGTGCAGTCAAGAGTGCCGTTGAGGCAGGTGCTGCATCTGCAGAACGCCTGGGTGAGGTCATTGCAACACACGTTATCCCCAGACCCCACGACGACGTTGAAAAGATCCTCCCGATTCTGAAGTAATTCCATGATTATCGGAAAAGTAACAGGCAGTGTAGTCGCCACACGAAAGAATGAACGGCTGATCGGCTCGAAATTCCTGATCATTTCCCCGTTCCATGCCAAGAACAATGCAAAAACAGGCGACCAAATCGTTGCTGTCGACTCGATCGGCGCCGGTATCGGCGATATCGTTCTTGTCGCACAGGGCAGCTCTGCAAGACTTGCCTGCGATAACAAGGACGCACCGTGCGATGCCGCAGTCGTCGGTATCATCGATGACGGCACCGGACTGGAGAATATGTAACCATGTTATTAACTGAATTATCCGAACTGATGAAGAATGCCGGTGTGGCCGGTGCAGGAGGCGCAGGTTTTCCTTCCTATGCAAAGCTCAACGCCGCCGCAGATACCATCATTCTCAACTGCGCAGAGTGTGAGCCGCTTCTCAAGCTGCACAGACAGGTCCTTTGTCGCTATGCAGACGAGATCCTCGCTACCCTTACCGTCATTGCCGATGCAGTTGACGCACAGAGCATCATCGTTGCCATCAAGCCGCACTACAAGGAAGCGCTTGCCGCAGTCAAGGCGGTCCTCTCCAAGTACCCGAAGGCTTCTGTCGGTCTGCTTCCCGAGGTCTATCCTGCGGGAGATGAGGTTGTCACCATTTACGAGACCACAGGACGTGTCGTAAAGCCGGGTGCACTTCCGATCACCGTCGGTGTTACTGTATTCAACGTAGAAACTGTCTATAATGTATACCGTGCGCTTCACCATGCCGCAGCTGTCACAGAAAAATACATCACCATCACAGGTGCCATCAGAAATCCTGTCACGCTGAAGGCACCGATCGGTATCACCTACGGAGAGCTGATCGCTCTCGCAGGCGGTGCTACCGTACGCGATTATCGTTTGGTCGGCGGCGGTCCCATGACAGGACGCATCGTTTCCGAGTCGGATGTTGTAACAAAAACATCCAATGCGATCATCGTTCTGCCCGCTGATCATTATGTCATCCGCAAGAAGACCTCCAAGATCAAGATCGACTTGCACCGTGCAATGGCAGCCTGCTGTCAGTGCCGTATGTGTACCGATCTGTGTTCCCGTAATCTGCTCGGTCACCCGATCAGACCGCATGCGTTCATGAGAGCCGTCACAAGCGGTGTTACAACGGACCTCAATCCGTTCCTTGACACCATGTACTGTTCTCAGTGCGGTCTTTGCGAAATGTATGCCTGCAATCAGGGACTTTCGCCCAGAACTCTGATCGGTGAATACAAGAACGGACTGCGTGCAAACGGAGTCAAGCCCGATCCCAACGTCAAAACAGATCCTGTTGATGCACACCGTTCCGGTCGTATGGTCTATGTAGACAGGCTGACAGCCCGTCTCGATCTGCAAAAGTATGACAAGCCCGCGCCGATCTCCGATATGGAAATCAAGCCGCAGACGGTCAAGATCATGCTCGGTCAGTGCATCGGTGTTCCCGCAGCTGCCTGTGTCAAGGCAGGAGACACCGTATCGGCAGGTGACATCGTCGGTATTGCGGCAGAAGGAAAGCTCTCGATGCCCGTACACGCATCCGTCACCGGAACCGTCAGCGAGGTTACCGACAAATATGTTGTCATCCGCGCCTGACCGTATTCATCAACAGCACGAAAGGAAAAGAATGTATTTTTTGAAAAATGCGTTCCAGGTTATCATTCATGAGTAAAGCAATCGGAATGGTTGAATGTCAAACGATCGCGACCGGTATGCAGGCAGCTGATATGATGCTGAAAACTGCTGAGGTCGAGATCATTGAAAGTCAACCCGTCTGTCCGGGTAAATATATCATCCTGATTTCCGGCGATCTGAGTGCGGTCAAGGCTTCTGTCGACGCGGCAACCACTGCGTTTGCACAGAAGGTGATCGGATCCTTTGTTCTCGGAAATCCTCATGAGTCTGTTTTCCCGGCAATTTACGGCGCATCCGAGGTTATCGATGCAAAGGCTCTCGGCGTGATGGAAACATTCAATTCCGCCGCTGCGATCGTTGCCGCAGATGCTGCCGCAAAAACATCTCTTGTGTCTCTCGTTGAGCTGCGTCTGGCACGCGGAATGTGCGGAAAGTCCTACCTGCTTCTGACAGGTGACGTTGCCGCAGTTTCCGCCGCCATCGAACGCGCAGAGCAGGTGGCGGAAGCGGACGGCATGATGCTGGACAGTGCCGTCATTCCCAATCCTGACAAGAAGCTTTGGTCATCGATCCTTTGATCGCTGTCCGGTTTTATTCTCACATCATGAGAAAGGCATGATCTCCGCTTCAAAAAAACGGAGATCATGATATCCGTATCATTATGCAAACATTTTTTATCAAAACAAAGGTATGCTCCGGCAGCGATGCAATGCAGGTGCTTGGTACCTTTGCGGGAAAAAATGCGGTTATTTTCACCGATTCCTTTATGTCACAGTCAGGAACAGCGGCAAAAATCGCTGCCATGATGACAGGTGCGAGGAATGTCCGCATTTTTGATGCGATCAAGCCCGATCCTCCCATTGAACTGATCGCAGAGGGACTGTCGTTCCTTTTGGATGCCGATACAGATGTGGTTGTCGCACTTGGCGGCGGCTCCTCCATCGATGCGGCAAAGGCGACCATCTTGATGGCAAAGCGCTCGGGTGCAAAGGACAACATTGCGCTTGTCGCTATCCCGACCACAAGCGGTACCGGATCCGAGGTCACAAGCTTCGCTGTCATCACCGACAGAGAAAAAGGCGTAAAGTATCCCTTGGTCGATGAGGCACTCCTGCCCGATTATGCGATCATGGATCCCTCTCTTGTCGTATCGGCGCCGCCGCGCATCACCGCAGATACCGGTTTTGACGTCATCACACATGCGTTGGAGGCTTACGTTTCCACTGCAGCAAACGATTATTCCGACGCGTTGGCGGAAAAAGCGCTGTCTCTTGCCTTCCAATATCTTCCGTTGGCATATAAAAACGGCGAAGACCTGCTTGCGCGCGAAAAAATGCATACCGCATCCTGTCTTGCAGGTATGGCATTCAATGCCGTATCCCTTGGCATCAATCACGGTATCGCGCATCAGCTCGGCGCTCGTTTCCATATCCCGCACGGAAGAGCAAACGCGATGCTTTTGCCGCACGTGATTCGCTTCAATGCCGGTCTCGGTACCGGTTATTCAAGCGCGGCAGCATCTCCCGCCGCAGTCCGTTATGCAAGCATTGCACGCATGATCGGTCTTTCCGGCTACAATACGAACGCACTTGTGCTTGCATTGATCCGCCACATTTCCCGTATGCTAAAGGAAACACAGACGCCCTCCACCCTTCGTGAGGCTGCGGTCACACGTGAAGCATACGAAGCAGTCAAGGATGCAATGATCGATGCATCACTCAAGGATGCCTGTACTGCGACCAATCCGCGTCCTGCATCTGCGCAGGATGTCGATGACATCCTATCGGGACTTGCAAGATGGTAATATCCCTATTTACGAAAAATCATAACCACCCGTCAAACGGGTGGTATGCACAAGGGCTAAAAGCCCAATACTACCGGCCAGCGGCTCAAGCCGCTGGCTTTCGTATACTCAAGCCTATTGCCCTTGCCACTTTTGCCGCCCTTGAAAGGGCGTTTGTATTACTTAGCTACCCTTAAAAGGGGCTTCGTATTCCTTGACACTTAACTTATCAAGGGCTATATCATGTTTCTCTTGTTCTTCGATATATTTTCTTATGGTGCTTTCATTGAGTCCTACTGTCGAAACATAGTACCCTTCTGCCCAAAAGTGTCGGTTCCCGAATTTATATTTCAGGTTTGCATGTTTATCGAACATCATCAATGCACTTTTTCCTTTTAAATATCCCATAAAACTTGACACGCTCGTTTTTGGTGGTATACTTAATAGCAGGTGTACATGGTCGGGCATCATATGTCCCTCCAGTATTTCTACGTCTTTATATTTGCATAGAGTCCGGATTATCTCTTGCAGATCGGCGCGATACTGATTGTATATGATTTTCCTCCTGTACTTCGGTACAAACACTATGTGGTACTTACAAACCCATTTAGTATGGGACAAACTATTTGTTCGGTTTGCCATTCTTTCTCCTTTCGTGTTGCAATAGACTTG
>JAFQMO010000146.1 GCA_017414385.1 Clostridia bacterium | reverse complement strand
GAAGAGCCCTATGTTTATGCACCGATCCCCGAGAATAACGCTCTGACCATCTACGTCGATTCCGCTGCAGCCGAGGGCGGTGACGGAAGCGAGAGTGCACCGCTTCAGAACATCGCGCAGGCACAGGCAAAGATCCGCGAGATCAAGAGCACGGAAGGTCTGCCCAAGGGAGGCATCACCGTCCTGTTTGCAAACGGCAGCCATGATATCGGCGACGGTATTGTTTTCACGGAAGAAGATTCCGGTACCGAGGACTGTCCCATTACTTATGCATCAGCTGAGGAATACGGTGCAGTGTTCTCCGGCGGTACAATACTGAATCCGGCTGATTTTGCTACGCTCAGCGATGATGAAAAGGCGCGGTTGTCTGATGACGCCGCAAAGGATGCGGTTCTGAAGATTGATCTGACCGCTTACGGATTGACCGAAGCCGAATGGGGCAGCATCGGATCCGCGCCCTATGACGGTCTTTACATTGACGATGAAAAAATGACCGTTGCCCGCTATCCCAACAACGAATGGCTGAAGCTCGGAAAGGTTACGGTAGACGGAAGAGGCGACACCCCCGTTCCTCCCGTCGTTTCTGTTGATGACACCACATGGGAGCGAATCGGAACATGGTCCGATACCGACAGCGTCTGGATGCACGGTTATTTTTACTATGATTGGTATGATGACTTTGTACAGATCCCCAAAATCGATACCGAGGCAAAATCCCTTACTATGTCACGCACAACACCGTTCGGTGCGCGAAGCGGACAGCGCTATTACTTCCTCAACATTTATGAGGAGATCGATGCGCCCGGTGAATTCTACATTGACCGCAGCACAGGCACCCTGTACCTCTATCCCACCGAGAATTTCGATTCCGCAAAGATCGTCCTTGCCACAAATAACGCAAACATCATAAGCGCCACGGATGTTTCTTATCTGACCATCAAGGGCTTTACCGTTGCTGAGTCCAAAAAGGGCGGCTTTTCCCTCACAGGTGATCATATCACCGTCGACAACTGCAAGATGTATAACATTCTCAATACCGCCATCAGTGCTGTCGGTGAAGATATTCTCATTCAGAACAGTGAGCTCTTCAATCTCGGCCAAAACGGCATCAATGTCACCGGCGGTAATGTTGATGCGCTGATCCCCTCAAACAATCTGATCTACAACAATCATATCCATCATTTCTCTGTAGTAAAGCGCGTTTACACCCCCGCGATCTCACTCAACGGATGCGGAAACGTCGCATCTCATAATGAAGTGCACGATACGCCCCACATGGCCATGGGCTGGGACGGACCGCAAAACATCTTTGAGTACAACGAGGTTTACAATGCAAACCTGGAGACAAGTGACTGCGGCGCATTCTACAGCGGCAGAACATTCGGAAATTACGGTACGATCATTCGTTACAACTACCTCCACGATATTGGATCCGATGGAGCCGATGCGCACGCGATCTATTGGGATGACGATCTTTCCGGACAGACTGCTTACGGCAATGTCATCGTTAACGTCTCCAAAAACGGATTCCACATTGGCGGCGGCCGTGACAATGTGGTTGAAAACAACCTGATTGTCAACTGGGGCGGCACACCGATCTCCTATGACATACGTGCACGCGACGGTATGCTGGAAGGTGAGAGTTATTGGTTCTATGAGTGGACCGTTTCTATGCCGAATCTTTTGATGGAAAACCAGCAGAAGCCTGCCTGGGTCAATGCCTTCTCCGGTTACAGTGACATCATTCCCTATACCCCGGACTACACCGGCGATCTCGACGATCCGATGCTCTCCTGCAATCCCGCAAACAATGTTATTCGTCTGAATATGTGTTATATGACACACAGCTGTCCCCAAAAAATTGATATCGACGGTACTGTAAAAAAGATGGGTACCTGTGAGAATAACCTCGTCATGTGGGACGATGAACACACGCAGATTCCCAACTTTGAGAACGGTGACATGACACTTGCCGAGGATTCCTACGCTTACAAAAACGGAATGGAAGTCATTCCGTTCGATAAAATGGGACGTGTTCACTGATCCGTTTTCCAAAATACATCACAAAAGGGATGACCGCATGATTGGTCATCCCTTCTTTGTATCTTCATGAAAACAAACAGCTTGTCCGTCGATCAAATAAAGTTCATGTTTTGTTTCATCTCTGTTCACACATCGATGATACAATGTTTATATACCGCAAGCACACATTCTTGAAAAATACATTCATTCTGAAAGGATCATTTATTATGTTAAAGGGTATTCCTTCGATTATTTCTCCCGAGCTTCTCAAAATCATGATGGAAATGGGTCACGGTGACGAGATCGTTATCGGTGACGGCAATTTCCCGGGTGCCTCCATGGGGCAGCGCCTCGTCCGCTGCGACGGTCACGATGTCCCCACGCTCCTTGAAGCCATGCTGAAGCTCTTCCCGCTCGATACCTACGCAAAGCCTGTATATCTCATGGCAAAGGTTCCCGGCGATACCGTCGAGACACCCATCTGGGATACCTACAAGCAGATCATCAAGCCCTACACAAACGAGGAGCCCGAAATGATCGAGCGTTTTGCATTTTATGAGCGTGCAAAAAAAGCTTACTGTGTCATTCAGACAGGTGAATCTGCGCTCTATGCAAATATCATCCTCAAAAAGGGTGTCGTAACCGAATAACCAAGCAAATAGGGGGTACTGCATCAAATGCAGCACCCCCTGTTTATTTTGATCATACAAGCCGTTTCATATCTTACCGATATTCCGCGGGGACACAGCCATCGAGGAAATAGTAGGTCTCTGTTGTATCCCAGGTCGAATAAGCCTCCTCATTTGGAGTCACCTTGATCTCGCCATCCTCGGTTTCTGTCTTATCATACCATGTATGGTATTCTGTCACACGATAGGAAACCTCGATATAGTAGTCCCGATCCCACAAGGTCAGCATCTTCAAAGAACGGTTTCCACCGGTCATGAAGCGGCTGATGCTTTTTTCGGAAAGCATCGCTTCAAATTCCTCCGCTGTCAGCACTGCGATCTCTTGCATATCACGGTCGCTGTAAACCTTCGCCTTTACAACCTCATATTCCACACGTTCGTTTATGGAGCTATCATCGACCATGTAATCCTCACAGATCTGATTCAGCTCTGCAACTGTCTTTTCATATCCTGCAAACAACGGGATCTCGCGGTAACGGTAACTGTAATCCTCAATACTGTCAAAACTGAAACGGATGGTTCCGATACAGATATCCTGCATCGCACCCGCGCCCTTTTCCCGCATTTCTTCCCGATATGTGAGCAAAAGAGATTCCAATTTTTCATACGGAATCCGTTCGGAAAGCCTTTGATACTGATCTGTCAGACTTGCGGATTCCCACCACATATAAATGCCATCGTTCTCACCGCTCACCCGATCAGCCTCCAAGGATCTCATGATCTCCGCAAAATAGATATCGGCAAAGTTCGATTTTGCGGTCAACGCTTTGACAAAGGTCTTCCAATCGTCATAACGAACGGCCGAGATTTTTGCGATCGGCAGCAGGAGCTTTGTTTTCCATATGATATCCAGGGTAAGCAATTCTTCATCACCGGTTCCGTCATAAACAATACCGTCGTGGTCCTCCAAGATCTTATACCCGTTTTTGCAGGCAGCATTATACATACGGATCAAATTGCCATCCTTGATCTCAAGATAGTGATCTCCAAGTCCCAATACCAGTGTGTCGGTCATTCTATGAGAGGGCACCATCCTATCAAATGCCTTCATGTAGAGCGGTGCTGTGCTTGTGAGAAGGATCATGATACCTGTCAGGATACACAGTCCGCGCCGTCCGACAAACATCATTTTCGGTGTTTTATAAAACAGTGTGTTACACATCATCCATGTCAGAACCGATGCACAGATGACACCGAAAATACCCCAGATCAGCTCTCCCGTTCCGCTTGCAAGAAGCGTAAACAGCATACCGCCCAACAGCGATGCAAGAAGCATCACCAAATATTTGACCGTATCGCGCGCACGGTCATATGCAAACGGCACGCCCGCCTTTTCACTCTGACGAAATACCGTTAACAGAACAGAGATTGCCAGATATACAAGTCCGATCACTGCGTTGACAAGCAAAAAGCCGACACCCTTGGGCTGAGCGATCGCCCGGAACAGACGGAACACACCCGAGATCATTTCAAAGAAGTCTGCACGGTAATAGTAGCTTGCAGAAATCGTCGAAGAGTTCATTTCAAGAAAAGCGAGGAAGGAAACGGTCCAAATCGGCACATAACCGGCAAGCATGAGCAGCATGACCGCACCGCCCGAAACCACGGTTCCGCAAAAGGCACAGGCAAGCATCGACAGTCCCAGGAAAAACAGGTGCAGACAAAGCCATGTCCCGATCAACTCCAAGCATCCGAGAAGGATCATACCGAAATACGGACGGAGCAACGGCATCAGAAGCGTTACTGCCGCCATCAGAATCACAGCGGGAAGCCACGCAAGCACTGCCCATGTCATATTCGCAGCTGTTTTGGTTAAGAGATATGCCTGACGCTTGACAGGAAGCGAACAAACAAAATTGATTTTTCGTCTGTCAAAGAGATATTCCATCACGAT
>JAFQMO010000145.1 GCA_017414385.1 Clostridia bacterium | reverse complement strand
TCAAATAACTGCCGATGGACAGATTACGGAAGCCGAATCGATCACAAACGTTGTTTTTTTCAATCAATACCCGTAAATTACTTAATTATTTAATTTTTCGATCGAACCTCTTGACATATATGTATTATAGTGGTAAAATAAAATAACCTTTTTTATTCAAAAATTTTGTTAGGAGGATTATTATGGCAAACAAACCGATGCAATTTCCGGCGACACAACCGGCACACAGACCGCTGATACGGTCGACACAACGGACATAACCGAAACAGACAAGCGTCTTCTGGTCACAGACGGACTTGAAGATGTAGACTTCAACGAACGCGTATTCAGAATGGCCATCGATGAGGATTACATCGAAGGATATTTTGTGGAACGAGAGACAGGCGATCCCTGTAATGACATTGTATACAAGCGAAACGAGCTGATCAAGAACCGTTTTAACATCGACATCGCAAACTTTACCGATCTCGGTTCCGATGACATCATTGAACTCATCGAAGGCGGCGAGAATTTTGCCGATGTCATGACATATGGTGCAAACCGTATGTATAAGTTCATCAGCAGAAAGCTGCTTTATAACTGGCATGATGTTGAGATCATGAATCTTGATTCCGTTTATTACAACCAGTATGCAAATGAGTCCTGCACCGTAAACGGCGTATTGTACACTCTCGCATCCGATCTTTCCATCTCCACCTTGACATACAGCTACGGAACGTTCTTCAATCCCCGTCTGGTTGAAAACTACGGTATTGATAAGCAGGGTCTTTATGACATGGTAAATGCAGGCACTTGGACCATCGATAAATTCATCGAATTCACCAAGAATATTTATGAAGACTTGAACCAAAACAATACTGCAGATGAAGAGGACCTGTACGGTTACCCCATGCGTGTTTCCGCGAACGGATCTTCTGTTGTATGGCTTCCCTCCTTTGGTCATAAGTTCATCATTCACAACGATGACGGCACCGTTACTCCCAGTTTCATGTCGGATCTTACCGTAGCTGCACTCGACAAGCTGCGTGAATTCCAGGACACCCCCGGTGTATTGCCGACGAACGAAACAGCATACGAGATCGAATCCTTCGCAAACGGTCATTTTGTATTTGCAACACTGCCGCTGTATGCTTGCTTCGATGTACTGCGCGATATGGAAGAGCCGTATTCTGTCCTTCCGCTTCCGAAGTGGAACGAGGAGCAGGATGCGTATTATACCGCAGCACACTACGATCACTCTCTCCTCTCTCTCCCGATAAGCGTTCCGCAGGAAGATCTGGAATTCATCGGTACTATCATCGAAGCATTGTCTTGTGAAAGCTATCGTACCGTATTCCCCACTTACTTTGACTCCGCACTGAAGGGCAGATATTCCAAGGAGCCGCAAACAAGACAGATGATGGATTACATCGAAGCCGGAAGAACCTTTGATCTTTCGCAGTATCTGAGTGACGGCTGCTTCCAGGGAATGTTTACCGCATTCGGAGATCTGCTTGGCGATGACAAGCCGATCTCGTCCACATGGACCATCATGGAGCGTACCATCAACAAGAGATTGCCGCAGATGTACGAGTGGTATACCCCCAACTATTGATTTCCCATGTAAATATGATAAAAGGGTACTGTGTAATACAGTGCCCTTTTACATTTCATTCCCAGATCGTCCTTCCCATCTCGCATAGGAACCAATATTCAGCATTACAGAGAAAAAAAGTGAGCCGTAGAGAAGCGTTGTTCCAAAAGGATCATGCATCGCGCCAAACCAAAACAGCCATGCGGAAAAAACGGCTAAAACCATTTGAAATCCGAGAGAAAACAGCCGCAATCCATATAACAATACCGACGGATCCCTCGCACAGTGTGTCAATGCAAAAAGTGCACGGTAGCCGTCATGTCCGGGCAGTGGTATCAAATTGAACACTGCTATGGCAGCATGCCCCAAAGCTGCCTCATAACATCGAAAATGGCGAAGAAGCAAAAACACCAATATATTGATCAAAGGTCCGCTGAAATGAACCAATGCCTCTGACAAAAAGCTGCACCGCTCAAAATCCCCCTGTATCTTAATACCGCCCATTGTAATATGTGCCCCCGCAAGCGGAACATCCAGCAGGAGCATACTGAGAATATGTCCTGCCTCATGTAACAATACGCTCATGAAATACAGCAACAGCTGCCTGCCGGACAAAAAAGAAAACATAAAACAATAAGCCGCAATACAAAAGATCTGCGATGAAAGACCGACGTGATTCTTCATGAAGCCATCCCTTTTTCCTTCATTCTGTATCTCCAATAAACGGACACCGCCATCGGCAAGACGAACAACCCAATCACGCCAAAAAGCTTGATGCCAAAATACATGGAGCACAATGCCGCCAATGGATGAAGTCCAATATTTTTGCCAACGATTCTCGGCTCAAGTGCCTGTCGCAGTGCACATACGGTCACATACAAAATCAAAAGGCCGATACCGCGGACGAGGTCTCCGCCCAAAAAGGAAAAAACAGACCACGGCAGAAGAACTGTCCCCGTCCCCAGAATCGGTAATATATCAACCAAAGCAGTCAACAGTGCGATCCCCAATGCCCACTCGACCTTTAAGATCAAAAAACCGATATATAGAATTACCATCGTAATCATACTAAGGATAAAAAAGGCCCGCACATACAACACCACTGTCGATAAGAGAGAGCGCTTTAATCCCTTGCATAAACGAAAATGCTTACTCGATAGCGATTTTTTCAAAAATCGGATGATCTCGCGGTATTCCGCCGTAAGATACACCGATGCAATCAAAAAAACGCCAATAAACAACAGAATTCTCGGGAACGCCGCCACCGTTCGAGCAAACAGCTGGGGGAGCTTTGATGTGACTGTATTTAATGCTTTTTGCAGCATATCCGTCAATAGATCATCAAAGGAAGAAAACAGCTTTATAAAGATATTTTCATCCATATGCTTGTCAATACCGGGAACCACAACTGACGAGAATAAATCCTCCATCAATGTCGATATCTTTCCGACATATGCTCCGATCGTCTGAATATTATCCCCAAGCCAATCGAAAAATGCCACGCTTTCCTCGATCAGCAGATCAATGAACACGAACAAAACAAAAAAAACAAGGCCCACCGCCGCAAACACGAGAATGGCAGCCCATACGTTCCGAAGCGACCGTTTTTCCCCGGTCAGGCGGTCCAAGGTATTCAAGGGCTTCTGCATCAGCGATGCCAAAAGAAACGCCAGCAAAAACGGAAGCAGCGGTTCCCACAAGTAACGGAAAAACACGGTCGCAGCAAAAGCACCGAGCAGAATAGCGAGCCCCCGACGGAAAAACCACGAAACAAATTGCGGCAATAATAACGGGTGTTGATCCAAAAAAGCCCCCTCCCCTTCATCATTTCACTTAGGAAATTATATGAAGAAAGAGGGGGGCTTATACATCGTTTTTTTCGATCGGATGCGAAGAACAAATCAGGTAATGTATCCTCCGTTTACACCAAGCACCTGTCCCGTTACAAAGCCGGAGGAATCCGATACCAAATAGGCCACCGCATCCGCAACATCTTCTGCCGTTCCAAGTCTGCCAACAGGTGTTTGTTCTGCCAAGGACGCAAGGGTCTCCGCATCATAGCAGGAAAGCATCTCTGTGCGTATCACACCGGGAGCAATCGCGTTTACTGTAATACCGGATGGCCCAAGCTCCAGTGCAAGTCCCTTGGTCAACCCGATAACCGCTGCCTTTGAAGCAGAATACAATACCTCACAGGAAGCACCCGAAACCCCCCACATAGAAGAAACATTCACAATTCTTCCCCACTTTTGAGAGACCATAGAATCATATACTGCACGGCACAGAAGGAAAACCGAGCGCACATTTACATCAAACAAACGGTCATACTCCTGATTCGTCATATCGGCAAAAACCCCTGCCGCAGCAATTCCTGCATTATTCACCAAGACATCCGGCATGCGCCCGAATACTGTCTGTACACCGGACATCAATGCAGATACATCCTCTTCTGAGGAAACATCTGCAGCAAATGCTTCTGCACAGACTCCCAGCAGCCGACATTCCTGTGCGACCGCTTGCGCCATTTCGATATTCTTTTTACACACAATTGCAACATCAAATCCGAGAGACGCCAAACGGCGCACAACGGCGGCACCGATTCCTCGAGATGCGCCGGTGACCAATGCCAAATGTATCGCTGCCATATAAAAGCTCCTCCGTCTCAAACGGTATCCCGTTTTTCTTCGGTATCACGTGATACCCACTATATAATACCCTTTTTTTCTGTTTTTTTCAAGTACTTTTTCAATTTTTTCTCAATACAGTTCGTTCTTGACAAAAAATACAAAGCATGATATAATCCAAATGGTTGGTTTTCATCCAAAAGTGAGGTTTTATATGAATCATTCTGTTTTTGCTTCCGATATCGCAGAATTTGTCGGAACTGCTGTGCTTGACACGATAGGTCTGACCATCAGCAATATCGACGAAAGCCTTCGCAAGCAAATGTCTCTCGGAAAAGAAATACGGTGTCTCGGTCTCATCTCCTCAAGAACAGGCGCTGCCGGTCAGATTGTTGCTTGTGATAACGCCATAAAGGCAACGGACACAAGGATCATTTCCATCGATCTTCCCCGTGACACCAAAGGATGGGGCGGTCACGGATGTTATATTGTTATGGGCGGTCAGTCACCTGAGGATGTTCGTCATGCGGTAACCCTCGCACTTTCCGAGATCGAAAAAAATGCAAGTGAGGTTTATATCAGTGATGCCGGACATTTGGAATTTGCTTTTTCGTCCGGTGCCTTTTCCGCTCTGAACACCGCGTTTGATGCGCCGCTCGGCAGTGCCTTCGGATTCCTTGCCGCCTCTCCGGCAGCAATTGGCCTTGTGTTGGCGGATCGCGCGTGTAAATCAGCATCCATTGATATTGTTCGCTATATGACACCTTCTATGGGAACAAGTCATTCAAACGAGGTTATTCTGGCATTTTCAGGGTCGGTTTCTTCTGTTCAGACAGCTTTGCGAGAAGCCAAAATGTGCGGTATTTCACTTCTGCGCGCCATGGGATCGGAGCCATTATCCCCCGGGAAAACACCCTATATCTGAATCATGACAAATATCAAATCTTTTTATTGACAATCTCGTGACTGTATGGTATAATCTTATTATGATAGTTTCAAAAGATAGGAAAGGTACAACAATCATGATAATAAAAATTGATCACCAACTGATTCCCGGAACCAAGATGAACAAGGCGGATATGGGAAATGTTACCGGTCTTGCTTTTTTGGATAAAATTTTCTATGTTCAGCAAAGCATCATGCTTGCACAGATCCGCGACATTGCGGGAATTGACGGCTCAACCCTTCAAAACTGGGTCAAACGCGGTTGGACGGGCAATGCAGTAAACAAAAAGTATTCCAAGAATCAGCTTTCCCGTATTCTGTTGATCAATATGATGCGTCAATCCATGCAGCTGGAGAAAATCGATTTCCTTCTTCACTATATCAACGGTGACATTAACTCTCAGGATGATGATATTATCCCCGAATCACAGTTGTATGATTATGTATGTAAGGTCATCGAAGCTGCCGCAATCGCCGAAAAGCCTTATGACGCAAATGAACTTCGTCAATGCATCCGTGATATCACCAAGGACTATCCTCAAGTATTTCCCGGTGCAAAAGAACGTTTGTATGAGGTGCTGGAGATTATTGTCACCGCATACAGTGCTTCCACATTGATTGAATATACATTGGAACGCATGCAGCTGCTAATAGAAAAATGAACATGAGGAGTTATGCTTTTCTTAAAGAGAGCATAACTCTTTTTGATGTTTTCCATTTATTCAAATATCATTCATATCTCAACAACGTTTATATGATAGAATAAAGTAAATTGTAGGTTTTTCTCGAACAATGACAGATTTTTTATGTTTGGGAACTTTATTCTGAATTTTACGTCTAATAAGATAAAACGCTGTTTTATCAAGGAGAACACATAGTGGATAATCAAAAAAATACAGATAAGCTCACGACAAATACGCAACCGGTGGACCAGCCTGTCACACAACCTCACAGAAGAGGGCGTGCTGTTGCAGTTCCGGTATTACATAAAGTCGACAAGAATGGCACACCGCTTCAGGAGGAGATCAAATTGACGGAAGCTTCATCCTCTGAAACGAAGAAGAATGATAAACAGAGATGGAACAGAAAGTGGCTCCTGCTGATCATTCCCGCCCTTCTCGTTCTGCTTTTACTGATCGGATATATTACATTTGTTTTTGTTCCGATTCCAATCGTCCGTGCATGGCGAAACATCTATATTGAGACAGCAATGACAACCGGCGATCATCAGTGGCTTGCTACGTCATTTATCCCTCAATATATCATTGATGATGTGATGAATATCAAACACCAGCCGCCGGATATGATCGGTGGAATCACAACAGAACCGATCGACACCGAAAATGAAACAAGTGACCCATTGGGAACGAATGAGTCCGTTTCTTCAGATACAGGAGAAACACAGGATCCGCCCGTCGATCCCATCGAGCAAGACATTCTCGGTCTTGCAGACCTGCAGGTCGGTGACAAGGATTACGCAGGTAATACTGTCATTGTTGCTGATAAAGAAGAGGGCTTATTCATCTCAGAAATATCAGAAAAAGGAGTTTTGGGATATACTTACAAGGGACTTGTCATGTTAATTGATGATCCGTCCCGTGTCTTTGTCGGCACAACACCGGAAAAGGAGAACCGTGGTTACCGCATCGGAGAAATGATGGACTACTACGGCGATGTCATCGCCGGTGTCAATGCAAGCGGATTCAGTGACCCCAACGAAGAAGGACGCGGTTGTGATATTATCGGTTATTGTATGTCCGAGGGCGAAGCTTGGGGTTCCTATATCTACGGATATACCAGCATCGTTTTAACAAATGACAACAAGCTCGGCGTGGGATATATCGGTCAATGGGAGCAAAAAGGCGTCCGCGACGGTATGCAGTTTTATCCGACACTGATCGTAAACAGTGAAATAATGGTTGAAGGCTCTGCAGGGTATGGTTTGCATCCGCGTACTGCCGTCGGTCAGCGGGAAGACGGTGTTATTATCATGTTGGTCATTGATGGACGTGATCCCCTCCATTCCGTCGGTTGTACCGTAGGAGATATGGCTCTGATCATGGAAAAGTACGGTGCTGTCAATGCCGGCTGCTGTGATGGCGGTTCCAGTTGTGTTCTTGCATACGAAGGAAATGTTCTGAACAAGAACTCTTCGCTGAATCCTACATACGGCCGCCGTATTCCAAACGCGTTCTTAGTCAGAAGCAAAAAACAAGCCGCTGACAACTCTGGAGTCACATCGGAGCCTTAAAAACGGGATCATCTCCTGTTTTCGAGATAGCACTTGCTGACAATTCAATGAAACCGCAGACACCCCCTCAGGTTCACACGAACCGAGGGGGTGTCTTTTGGTTTCTGCAAAAATGCTTATTTCTTATTCTCGTCCATCAGCTTCTTTGCGCGTTCGATGTATTCCTTGAAGCGATCTTCCTCACGGACGCAGTCGAACCATTCCCAGCCGCGCGGCGCGGTCATGCCGTAGTGCATGAGACCGCAGTCACCCTCAAAGAGATGGTCATACGAAATCGCCTCTTTCGTCCCGTCGGGAAGAGTAATGACGGACTTACCCTTGATAACCTTGATACCGCCGTAGATCAGCGGATCACCGACCTCCATTTCTGTACCATCGGGGATTCTGTCCCACTTAGGATAGGCTTCAAATGCTTTTTCCAGCCATTCGTAGCCTTCCTCCTTCTTGTCGCATCCGAACAATGCGCAAGCAGTGCGGAAGCTCGTACTTGCGTAATGTCCGAGCCATGCTTCCGGAACAGCTCCGTCACCGAGTCCCTCCATGATATGCAGACGGTACTTGTTCCACGCTACCGCTTTTTCCTGCGCTGCCCAATATCGGGACGGACGACCGAAGAAATGACAAAGAAGGTGGAAGTTGTTCACATCGTGGCGCAGACGGCTTTCATTGTGTTTGCCAGCTTCCCAAAGCTGATCTTCGATGACTTCTGTCTGAATCATACTGTATTGTGTCATCGGGGGCGGAAGTTCGCGGATACCGGTTGCATCCTTGAAGATCACGATATGTCCCGCGCCATCCTGCACATAGGTATATTCCACCGCGCCGACAAAACCGTCCGTCAGACCGATCGCGTCATATCGGCGAACCAATCCGTCCGCCATGGGCATATATCCCTCGCCCGTGCCTTCGTAGACAGTCAACTCATATACAGCGACTTTTATGCCGCCGCAATATTCGTTTTCCGTGCGGACAATGCCTACACCCTCAGCAAAATAATACACCTTTCT
>JAFQMO010000144.1 GCA_017414385.1 Clostridia bacterium | reverse complement strand
GTTCTTTTTGCCTTCTTTTTCTTTCGAGGAAAGAAAGGGATAAGCAGAACGAATTCTCAGTTCCCGTTTTTGCAGAGTGAGAATGTGGAATGCGAAGCGAATGAAAGTTCTTTTTGCCTTCTTTTTCTTACAAGAAAAAGAAGGTTAGATCTTTTCGTTTTTACCGACACAAATGAGATCGAAGGCAGATGCGAGGACGTAATTTGCGGAAGCGGTCAGCTTGACACGGAATGTACGAAGTGCCTCGTCATCACAGGAAAGGATCTGGATGTTGTGATAGAAGCGGTTGAAGTCTGCACAGACATCAAGGATGTAACGCGTAATGACCGACGGCTCGCATTCGTGAAGCGCCTGTGTGACCTTGTCGGGGAAGAGCGCAAGTGTCTTGATGAGATCATTTTCCTCGTCGCAGAGGGAAATACCGTCTGTATTCACAGGTGCATCGATAGGACCGATACCGCTTGCGGATGCCTTAGAGAGGATAGAACAGGTGCGCGCATAGGTGTACTGCGCGTAGGGTCCTGTGTTGCCTTCGAAGGAAAGCGCATCCTCCATGATGAAATTGATATCGCGGATACGGTTGGCGGAAAGGTAATAGAAGATAATGGCACCGACACCGACAGATTCCGCAATGGCATCCTTTCCGGGAAGATCGGGATTCTTTTCTTCCATGATCGCCGCAACCTTTTCGATCGCTTGCGCAAAGAGATCACGCAGGAGCACGACGTTGCCGGATCTTGTGGAAAGCTTTTCGCCGTCGATGGAGACGGTACCGTAGGGGACATGGATCAGCTGGTCCTTTGCCCATTCGTAGCCCATCAGCTCAAGCACCTTGAACCACTGTGCGAAATGCAGGCTCTGTCCTGCGCTTGTGACATAGATACATTTGTCAAAATGATAAGTGTTTTTTCTGTAAAGTGCCGCAGCAATGTCGCGGGTCGGATACAGTGTAGATCCGTCGCGCTTCAGGATCAGACAGGGCGGCATGTTGTAGTCGGAGAGATCAACAATGGATGCGCCGTCATCGATGACCATCAGATTCTTTTGACGCATCTCCTCGACGACCGCGGGCATCTTGTCGGTATAGAAGGATTCGCCGTTATAGGAATCGAAGGTGATGCCGAGCTGCTTGTAGGTCTTCTCGTATTCACGAAGAGAAATGTCGATGAACCACTTCCAAAGAGCGGTGCATTCCTCATCGTGGTGCTCAAGAGCGGTAAATGCGGCACGCGCCTCGTCATTGAGTGCCCCGTCTGTCTCTGCCTCCTTGTGGAATTTGACATACAGAGCGACGAGCGCATCGATCCCGCCTTCTTCGATCTCATCACGGGAGCCCCACTTACGGAACGCAACGATCAGCTTGCCGAACTGCGTTCCCCAGTCACCGAGGTGATTGATGCCGATACAGTTGTATCCGCAGAACTCGTGCAGCTTCTTTAAGCTGTGGCCGATGATAGTCGTTCCGAGGTGACCGATGTGAAAGGGCTTTGCAACGTTGGGGGAGGAGTAGTCGAGAACAACGGTCTTTCCGATCCCCTCACCGTTTGCACCATACGTCTCCTTCTTTTCAAGGATGGTATTGACGGTAGCCGCCGCTACGTACAGCTTGTCTGTAAACATGTTCAGATAACCGCCGACAACGTCGATCTTGCTGATGCCGTCAACGGATAAACCATCAGCGATCGATGCCGCGATCTTGGGCGGCGCAATACGCATGACCTTTGCCAGCTTGAAGCAGGGAAAGGCGAGATCGCCGAGCTTAGGATCCGGCGGATATTCAAACATTCCTGCGATATCGTTGATACCGAGCGCATGATCGGGACAAAGAGAGTCGAGCTTCTCCTTCAGTACCTGTGCCGCTCTTTTCTTTATTTGATTCATAGGATCTATTCTCCTTTTGACAGACTGAAATTTCATATAATCATCTTATATTATACTATATTTTTCGTTCTGTGACAAGGTCTTTGACAAGATTTCTTTCGAAAAACAAGGGCTTTTTTACCAAAACGGCGTTGTTCTGCGGATCGTCTGTTCCGTTAGAAGAAAAAATGCCCCCCGACGGGCAATGTCCGTCGGGGGGCAGTATGGATGATGGGATCAATATTCCATTTTCTGCTGCAGATATGCAAGCAGCTCGGAGATAGGGAGGCGGACCTGTTCCATGGTGTCTCTGTCACGGACAGTGACACAGTTGTCAGCCTCGATGCCCTTGACCTCGTCACCGACAGTGTCAAAGTCAACGGTGATGCAGAAGGGGGTACCGATCTCATCCTGGCGGCGGTAACGCTTGCCGATGGATCCGGAATCGTCATACTCGACGTTGAAATACTTGGAGAGCTGTGTGCAGATCTCCATTGCCTTGTCGCCCAGCTTCTTGGAAAGCGGCAGGACAGCAGCCTTGACGGGTGCAAGTGCCGGATGGAAACGCATGACAACGCGGGTATCCTTTTCGTCGATGACCTCCTCGTCATATGCTTCGACCAGGAATGCCAATGTTACACGGTCAGCACCGAGAGAGGGCTCGATAACATACGGCACATACTTTTCGTTGGTATCGGGATCGAAATATTCCATGGACTGACCGGAATGATCCTGATGCTGATTGAGGTCGTAGTCGGTTCTGTCCGCAACACCCCAAAGCTCACCCCAACCGAAGGGGAAGAGATATTCAAAGTCTGTTGTCGCCTTGGAATAGAAGCAGAGCTCGTCTGCATCGTGATCGCGCAGACGGAGGTTGTCACGGTTCATGTTCAGATCATACAGCCAATTTGCGCAGTAATCCTTCCAGTAACCGAACCATTCAAGGTCGGTGCCGGGCTTACAGAAGAACTCGAGCTCCATCTGTTCAAATTCACGGATACGGAAGATGAAGTTACCGGGGGTGATCTCGTTTCTGAAGGACTTACCGATCTGACCGACACCGAAGGGAAGCTTCTTTCTTGTGGTACGTGCAACGTTCTTGAAGTTGACGAAAATACCCTGCGCCGTTTCGGGGCGGAGATAGAGCGTATTGGTGGAATCCTCTGTGACACCCTGGAAGGTCTTGAACATCAGATTGAACTTACGGATGTCGGTAAAGTCTGCAGAGCCGCAGGAGGGACAACAGATGTGATGCTCCTTGATATAGTCCTGCATTTCCGCATCGGACATACCTGCGGGATTGTCGCTGAGATCGTTCTGCGCAACGTAGTCCTCGATGAGCTTGTCTGCGCGGTGACGGGTCTTACAGACCTTACAGTCCATGAGCGGATCGGAGAAACCGCCAAGATGTCCCGATGCTACCCATGTTTCGGGATTCATCAGGATCGCAGAGTCCAGACCGACGTTATAGGGACATTCCTGAACAAACTTTTTCCACCATGCACGCTTGATATTGTTTTTCAGCTCGACGCCGAGAGGACCGTAGTCCCAAGAGTTTGCAAGACCGCCGTAGATCTCGGACCCCGCATAGACAAAGCCGCGGTTTTTGCAGAGCGCGACGACCTTTTCCATTGTTTTTTCCGTGTTGACCATCGATATCATACACACCTTTCATCTTGTTTTTTTTATCTTGTTTTATCTTGAATGCTGATCTGCTTTTTTTCTAGAAAAGCTTGTTTTTGCACGATCCGTTGGATTGGGATACAGATACTATATTATACCAAATGTACGGACGGTTGTCAAGGTTTGATGAAAAAAACAGAGAATAAGCATGATCTGTGTTGACAATCGGTCTGCGGTGTGGTATCATGATGCCGAAAACAAATGAGAGGGGGCTTTGAATGGAGCATCGATGCCGCTGGGTCAACGAAGAAAATCCAAAATATATTCGTTATCACGATGAGGAATGGGGCGTACCCGTACACGATGACCGTACGCTCTTTGCTTATTTGATCCTTGAGGGCTTCCAGGCAGGGTTGTCATGGGAATGTGTTCTCAATAAGAGAGAAGCCTTTTATGAAGCCTTTGACGGCTTCGACGTGGAGCGTATCTGTGCCTATGATGAAGCAAAATGCAGCGCGCTGATGGCAGATCCGAGGATCATACGTAACCGCAGAAAGATTGAGGCGACGGTGGAAAATGCACGTGTTTTCCGTCAGATCCGGGCGGAATTCCTCTCTTTTGATGCGTACCTGAAGCAATTTACGGATGGAAGGATCCTCTGTGAGCCTTATACCGAAAGGACCTCCTCTCCGCTCTCCGACCGTATTTCGGCAGACCTGAAAAAAAAGAGGGATGCGTTTTGTCGGAACAACGATCATTTATTCTTATCTGCAGGCGATCGGTGTCATCTATGCGCACGGGGAAGAATGTTCTCTTTTTAAGAAAAACGGCGTATTTGAGGAGGATATCCCTTGATAGAACAACGAAAAGCACCCTCGACCGTCTGATATACGGTCGGGGGTGTGATGATTTTCGGCGTTTGCTCAAGTTCCCAGCTCTCTGATTTCCACTTGTCCCGTTAACACCTATCCTTGACAGAGCGCTTGGGATGCGACATGCTGATACTGACGTGAATGTTTGGGTCCGTTTCGAAGAGATGACGGATCCCTTCTTTGATCTGCTCGATGGTTTTCATTGACAGTGCCTCCTTGTCTGCGGCGGCGAGAGATACCCGCATATCCTCACTCGACCGCTGAAATCAGTTGAAATACTCGCCTGTGTCGGTCCGTTCATTCAACTGCTTTCGGATACGGACAACAATGGAACTGTCGGGCAATTCCGCGGTGTCCACGATCTGATAGCGGGTATTGTGTCTGTCAAGGTCACGCTTGTATTTTTCAAGCTCCTCCCGATTACACTCCAGCTGTCTTTGCGGACTGAGTCCGCAGTCATCCTTTTGAAGAAAAACCAGTGTCTGAAGAATACATCCTGCTTTTACACGCTTCATGAAACCATACCTCCTCTCCCGGTACGTCATCCGGTCAGAATCGACGGGACCGTAATACGGAGAGGATCGAGCGAAACAAGGGTTGAACCATCTTCGACTGCCGTGAAGACGGTCCGGCTGCGTCGCTCTCGCGGTAGAGTATTATCCTACAAGAAAATTATACCATATTTTGCGGGGATTTTCAAGCGAAAAACGAAAAAATTTATGTAGACGGGGCATCGGAAACCACGCAAAGCTCTGTGTCGGAGCTCTCCAGAAGCTTTTGCAGATCATCGGGGATGGGATGCGTGTCGGCGGTGATGATGCGATTGAAATCTGTGGGATGTGCGAAGGTACAGACGGCGTTTTTCCCAAGCTTGACACTTTCTGCGATCAGTACCGTCATAGAAGCACGGCGCAGCAGCTGCGCGGAGTAACGGCTTTCATCTGTGTCATCGGAGGACACGGCATCTGCGGAAAGCGCTGTACAGGAGACGAACGCAATGTCTGAGGAATACCGTTCAAGCGCCTCCGATGCGATGATATCACAGGCGCATCGGTTTTCGGGATGAATCCGTCCGCCGATGAAGATCAACCGTCCCGTTACGGTCTGCTGCGACAGCTTGTCCAGTAAGATCGATGCAATGGGGATGGAATTGGTGATGAATGTCATATCCCGGATATTGTGCAGACACTGTGCGATGCTTTGTATGGAAACACCGCTGTCAAAAAGGACGGTCATGCCGGAGCGGATCATGGAGGCGGCGGCTTTTCCGATCAGCAGCTTTTCCTGCACACTGTCCCGCTTGCGATCCTCATATCTTGCATCGCTTCGCATCAGCAGCTTCAGCGGCACTGCACCTCCGCGGATCTTTCTCAGCTTCTTTTCCGCACAAAGACGGTTAATGTCGCGGCGGATCGTTTCAATGGATACGCCCAGATGTTCTGCTGCTGCAGAGATGGAAACAAATCCGTCCTTTTTTGCAGCCTCGGTCAGGTATTGCAGTCGGTTTTCCGTACGCATAAAGCCTCCAATCAATCATAAAGGGTGGATACGGCAATTATATCATATGCGGTCTGTAAAGTCAAGAAATAATGTTGAGAATAGGTCAGAATGTGTGCGTTTTGGTGATTTTTCTGTTTTGAAAATGTTGTGTTTTCCACATTCTTTGCTTGCATATATGTTCGTTTTTTTCTGTATTTCTCCGCTTTTTTGCTGTTTTGAAATGTTGAAATCTGTTTTTTGAGGGTGCTCGTGCTTTGGAAAATTCATCGATTCCAAAAAAAACATCATTTTGTAGAAAAACTGCCGATTTTGCATACACCCCCTTGTGAAGAAGAGGAAAGTATGATAAAATGATGACGAATAAAATGAAAGCATCCTGCCGTATTTTCAAAATGGGCAGGGAAGGAGTTTATTATGAATACAAAGCCTTATCAGCGCGTTGTTCTCTTGGGGGTTGACGGTGCGGGACGGTTCTTCCGTCAGGCAAATACACCGAACCTCGATCAAATTTTTGCAAGCGGCGCAACCAACTACGATGTTCTGACCTCTGAGCCAACCATCAGTGCGGAGTGCTGGGGATCCATGCTGCTCGGTGTTTCACCGAAGGTACATAAGCTTACCAATTCCATTGTCGATGAAAGACGTTATGATATCAATTCCAAGTACCCGAGTGCGTTCCGTATCATCCGCGAAAACGATCCCGATGCAGTGCTTGCCTCCTTCTGTAACTGGAATCCCATCAATCACGGTATCGTTGAGTGTAATCTCGATGTTTATCAGGATACTGCAGATGATGATGAGCTGACGGATAAGATCTGCGCATATCTTGAGGAAAACACGCCGACCTTCCTGTTCGTTCAGTTTGATGATGTTGACGGTGCGGGACACGGGCACGGCTACGGTACCGCAGAGCATCTTCGGCAGATCGAAACGACCGACGGATATATCAGGCGTATCTTTGATGTCTATGAAAAGCGCGGTCTTCTCGATACCACCCTTTTTATGGTAACCGCAGATCACGGTGGCTTTGGACATAGTCACGGCGGCTCCAGCGATGATGAAAAGTATGTTATGTTTGCGGCACGTGGCAAGACCGTTGTTCCCGGAACGATCGGTGATATGGAGATCCGTGACTGTCCGGCGATCATTCTGCACGCGCTGGGCTATGCGCGTCCCGCAACATGGACCGGCCGTATCCCCGCAAACCTGTTCGAGGGTGTTGCGGGTGAGGAACGTCCCGTGGATGGTCATGGCAGTGCACAGACGAGCGGTATTGCCGATGCGGACAAGTGCAATACCGAGGCGCTTTGTGCTTGTGTCGGCCGCGAACGTATTCTTTCCTATATGCCGATGGATGACTACATTGCCGATGCGGTCGGCAAGAAGGGAACGGCTTCTCACGGTAAGCTGTATTTTGTTGACGGCGGATATGTTGGCGGCGGTATGAAGTTTGAGGACGGTTATATTTCCGCATCCGATTATCAAATGAGCGAGACCGGCTTCTCGGTCTGCTTCTGGATGAAGAACAACGGAACGCTTTCCGGCGGCGCATCCTTCTTCGGCTTTGCCAATACGGATGCAGGATGTACCCTGACCTACGAGGGAGATACCTTCTGCTTTGCGCTCGGAGAAGAAAAGATCTCCTTTGCAGTGGATGCTGCGGAGGGCGAGTGGAAGCACTATATGCTCGTTTTGGATGCTATGGCACGTGAGGTTCGTCTTGTTTGCGATTTTGAGAGCATTCAGACAAAGAAGCTTCCCGATACCTATACCTTTGCAGGCTTCACAAGCATGAATGTTGCACAGAATGCAGCAGGTGACAATGCGGTCCATCTTTCCTGTGTTCTCGATGAGTTCCTTGTGCTTGACGGAGCATTGACATCCGACGACATGGAGCACATCGCCGCATATTATCGGAACGGTGTAAGCAAATAAGTGCCGTGTTCCAAAATTCCCAATGATGGAAGAAGACGAGGTTTGGAGTTCTATTTATGACAACACAGAAAAAAAGCAAGCAGACGGTATTTCTGATCTTCTTGTTTGCAATCGTATATTTTACCAGCTATCTGACACGTAACAGCTACAATTCCGCAATCTCCGAGATCACAGAATCGCTGCAGACGACCTCCGATGCAACGGGTATCGTCAGCACCTGTGCATTTCTGACGTACGGCTTCGGACAGATCATCTGCGGTCTGCTCGGAGACCGTATCGCACCGCGAAAGATGATCCTGGCGGGTCTTGCGGCAACCTCTGTATGTAATCTTTTGATGCCGGTCATCGGCGGCAATATCACCATGATGGCGGTGCTTTGGGGGATCAATGGCTTTACGCAGGCAATGTTCTGGCCTCCGCTTGTCCGCTTGATGGCAGAGCAGTTCTCCGAGAACGATTACAACGACTGCATGGTCGCTGTTACCACAGCATCGTCCTTTGGCAATATCCTGATCTATCTGATCTCTCCCTTGTGTATTGCGATCTCCGGATGGAGACTGCTGTTTGTGATCACGGGCTTCTGCGGGATTGCGATGTTTGCTTTGTGGGTTGTGGGAACACGCTCCATGCATCAGGAGAAGGGTGCGGGTGTGCTCGCGCAGGAGGCTGTGTCGGCAGAGAAAAAGGATGAAGAGGTGTCGGTATCCGTTAAGAGCATGATCGTTATGTCGGGGCTGGTCTTTATTCTGATCGGTATCGTGATGCAGGGAATGCTTCGCGACGGTGTCACAACATGGATGCCCTCGCTGATCTCCTCGACCTTCCATCTTTCCAGCGAGATATCGATTCTGACAGCCGTTGTTCTGCCGATTTTTGCGATCATCAGCATCAAGGTGTCATCAATGGTACAGAAAAAGATTGGAAACGAGCTTCTCTGTGCAGCGATCTTCTTCGGCATCGGTCTTGTGTGCTCTGTTTTGATGCTGCTTCTGTTCTCCGTCAGTGTGATCGTTTCGATTCTGATGATGGCGCTGATCACCGCGTGTATGCACGGTATCAATCTGATGCTCATCAGCTATGTTCCCCGTTATTTCGCACGCTACGGCAAGATCTCCACGATGTCCGGTCTTCTGAATGCGTTTACCTACATCGGCTCTGCAATCTCCACATACGGATTTGCTCTGCTGTCCGAGCGCTACGGTTGGCATTTTACCATTGGCTCATGGGCTGTGATCGCCGGTGTCGGTATGATCGCCTGTGCAATCATTATCCGTCGTTGGAAGCGCTTTGCACGTTGAGTGCCATCGGCTGATGAGACTTGAAATCAACAGATTTTGATAGAATAATCAGGAAAGAGGTTTTATATGAAAATTTATTCTGTACATGACAGCGAATTTGCACCGTACGGCAAGCTGCTCGATGGCTATGATACATCGGCGCTCCTTTCTGCTCTGGATGAGATGACCCCGATGCCCGAGGGGGTCGGTTACGTACCGAGTGAGCCGGTGCTTGAGAGCACGGCGATCTTCGGACAGCTGCAGAACAATGCGTACGGCGGTATGCCCATCCAGATTGGCTGGTGCAACGGTCATAATACCACGCTCAACTGCTTGGAATACCATCGCGACAGCGAGCTCAATATTGGTCTTTATGATTTCATTCTCCTCGTTGCAAAGGAGGACGACATCAAGGACGGAAAGCTTGATACCGCTTGTGTAAAGGCATTCCATGCAAAGGCGGGGGAAATCGTTGAGGTCTACGCAACGACACTTCACTACGCTCCCTGCCAAGCAGCAAAGGACGGCGGCTTCAAGGTCGTTATTGTGCTTCCCAAGGGAACGAACGGTCCGATGCCTGCGATCCGTACGATCGGATGCGAGGATCGGCTGCTGCGTGCATGCAACAAATGGTTGCTTGCACATCCGGCATCTGCGGAGGCATCCGAGGGCGCATACGTCGGTCTTGTCGGCGAAAATATTTGTATTGCAGATATGCTTGCATAAGATACGCATCATTTTGAAAGGAAACGGCGATACCGTCACGGTACCGCCGTTTTTTGTTTATTCGGAGAGGGGCTTTTTCTGCTGCAGTCGCTGCTTGAAGCGCGAGAGAAGGTAAAAGATCTCGTAAATGACGAAGGAAATCAGCCATACCCATGCACACTTGACCATTAGATGGTCAAAGGAGACAAACGAAGAGAGGACAACTGCCACTGCCATATGAAGGATATAGATGTAAAAGGGGGCGTTTTTGCCCACCCATCGGTAATAAAGGGGACATTCCGCGTGCGGGATCGACAAAAAGAACAGAAGCAGAAGGACCGCAGAGCAAACACCCGTTACATACATTTCAAGTGAGCAGTTTGGGGTCTTGACCAAATGGTATTCCGCAATCTGCAAAAAGAAGCAGGCAATACCGAGAAGCAGGTAACAGAAACGGAGTTTTGTTTTCTCGTGGAGTCGGTATTTTGCCAGCGTAAATCCGAGTGCAAAGTTCGGAAGACCGAAAAAGAACGCGTTTCGTGTGTAACGGATGGGCATATCGGTATCCTGAAGAAGGTACATATACCCCGCAAAGAAAAAGTAAATGAGGAAGCAGACGGGGATGATGATCCTGTATAGATGCAGACGGTCAAGCTTGACAAGAAGGAGGTGGATCAGGGATACCACAAAAAGCGCGATGAGAAACCACAGCTGTGCACCCGTATAAGTAATGGGACGGTTCAGAAAAAAGAATTCAAGGAGAAAATCCTCGTAAAACAGCGTTGTGAAATAATAGCCGACACCGTTTCCGTTGATGAAGCAGCCGATAAAATCAAAAACGATGTAGACGGAAAAGCCGATAAGCATATAATGAACGGTACGCTTGAGAAAAACGTGTGCACCGTGCAGAAGCCGTTCTCTGTCAGCGGAATAATTGAAGTAACCGCTGATCAGAAAAAACATCGGAACGGCAAGTCGGTACAGAGGAAAATGCCAATAGGTCTCATGCGCCAGATGGATGGCAATGACGAGATAGCACAAAAACAGCTTGAAAAGATCCAGATAGACGTTTCTCCGTACGGCGCGGCTCTGTGTCATAAAAAAGTCTCCTTTTGCACAAAAAGCGGATAGCGCCGTTGACCGGGCTGTCCGCTTTTCATTTGTTTGATTTCGGTCAAATAAGGAAGGTATCGATCTCGACGGCAGTCTGCTCGCCTGTTGCCATATTTTTCAGCTGCGCGCAGCCTGTTTCCAGCTCGTTGTCGCCAAGGATCAGTGTATACTGTGCGCCAATCTTGTCGGCATATTTCATCTGCGCCTTCAGGCTTCTTCCGACAAGGTCGGACTCGGCATACTTCCCGGCAGCACGAAATCTTGCCGCAACAGAGAAGGCACGCATGGAGGCAGCAGCTCCCATGGATGCAATGTAAAGCAGGGGCTTGTTGTCATCTTCGATCACGACACCCGATTTTTCCATGGCATCGATCAGACGATTGATGCCCATAGCAAAGCCGATGCCGGAAAGTGCGGGACCGCCGAGCTCCTTGACAAGTCCGTCGTAACGTCCGCCGCCGCAGATGGTAGACTGTGCGGCGCCCGTGATGGGGCAGATGAACTCAAAGACGGTTTTGGTATAGTAGTCGAGACCTCTGACGATACGGGGATCGACGGTATATACAACACCGAGACCGTTCAGTGCCTGCTTCAGCGTATCCATATGGGATGCACAGTCCTCGCAGAGGTGGTCAACGGTCTTGGGAGCGCCGTCTGCGATCGCCGAGCAGATGGGAGACTTGCAGTCGAGAATACGGAGAGGGTTCTTTTCCAAACGCTCGCGGCAGGTGTCGCAGAGCTCGTCCTTGTGCGCGGTAAAGTATTCCTTAAGCGCACTGTGGTATGCGGGACGGCAGTCGGGACAGCCGATAGAGTTGATGTGCAGGGTGACACCCTTGATGCCGAGCGCACCGATGACTTCATTTGCAAGCGAGAGAACACTTGCATCGGCAAGCGGAGAATCTGCACCGAACATTTCGACACCGTACTGGAAGAATTCGCGGTAACGTCCTGCCTGCGGCTTTTCATAGCGGAAGCAGTTGATGTTATAGCGAAGCTTCTGCGGCATTGCGTCGTGGCAAAGACCGTTTTCAATGATGCTGCGGACGATACAGGCCGTACCCTCGGGACGGAGCGCATACCGGGATTCGCCGCTACCCTTGGTCTCAAGCGTGTACATTTCTTTCTGTACCACGTCTGTCGTATCGCCGACACCGCGCTGAAACAGGTCGAGATTCTCAAAGGTAGGGAAACGGATCTCGGAAAATCCGTATTTTTCACTGACGGCTGCGGTCACCTTTTCCACATGTTGCCAGATACGGACCTTCTCGGGAAGGATATCCATCGTTCCGCGGGGTCTTTTGATGTTATTCATGTTGATAAACCATACTCTCCCATGCGTGGGGAGGGCGCCTTTCTTTGGGTAAATTGTTGTATGTCGGTGTTTCTGCTTTATGTACGCATTTTTTCCATGCGGACGTCGGAGCCGACAAAATGAAGCTGACGGTATTCACCGAGCAGTCTGGAGAGCACACGTCTGGTATAACGGCGCTCGATCTCTGCATGAGAGAGATTGGTGCTGAGAATGCAGGATTTACCCGCGATGGAGCGGGAATTGATCAGATCGTAAAGGCAGGAGGCGGTATACTGTATTGCCATCTCCACGCCGAGATCATCGACGATGAGCAGCTCACAGTCGAAGTAACGGCCTGTTCGCTTGCCGTCAGCGGGGTCGCGCATGCGATCCAGATCACGACGGAAGCGATCATCCTCAAAATCGGAGAAAACATTGATCGCAGTTTCATAGACCACATCATAACCGCGGTCGATGACAGTCTTTGCGATGGCTGTGGACAGATGTGTTTTTCCAAGTCCCGTTGCACCGAACAAAAACAGATTTTCGGGAGGAGTATCTGTGGAAAAGCTTTGTGCATAGCTGCGTGCGATCTCCAGATTCTGTGCCATCTGTGCGCGATCGGCAGGATCCTTGAAGTAGTCAAGGGAAAAGGATTCGAAGGTTTGTGTGTGCATCAGCGTTCCAATTCCCGAGGATTCGTATCCTGCTAAGACAAGTGCGCGCTTGAAGCAGCTGCACATGACCTCTCCGTTTTGAATATAACCGTAATCACGGCAGATCTCACATTCGTATTTGGTTGTCAGATAGTCGCGCGGATAACCTGCACGGACAAGCAGGTCCTCTCTGACGGCGAGAAGCTCATCGTTTTCCTTGTGCAGCTTTTCGATCCGTTCGTCGATGCCCTCGCTGCCGCCGCGGAATGTACCGAAAATGCGCATATGCGTTTGAGAGAGTGCCGCGTTGATCTCAGCAATTCCCTCTATGGTGTTTTCGGCGTGTGCAAGGCGCTGACGCTGCCTGTTTTCCGCTTCGGTTCGTCGACGGGTGAATTCCAAACGGATCCGGCGGTAATTGTCTTTGTTGTACATGTCATGTATCCTCCTCGATCACATCTGACCGAACGGTTATCGTACAAACGACAGTTCAGCCTCAGCTTTTATCCGATTCCTTGGTGCCTCCCATGCTTCTTTGCATGGCAAGTGCCACAAATTCAGACAGTTCATAGCTGGATTCGCTGCCCTCGTCGTATTTTTTTGCCGATGATTTCTGCGGCTGCTTTTCTTTTTCCTGTGTGTATGCCGACTGTGCATCCTTTGCCGCATCCAGGGTAAGGATCCCGTTTTTCGTCCATCCGGACAGGATCTTGTTGACATAGGAAAGACTCGGCTTGTCGATTTTGGAGATCGTGATCTCATATGCATATCCGATCAGGTCCATCGGCAGATTCCATGTGATCGTCCATGCTTCGATGTATTCTTTTTCTTTTGTGGTAAAGGAACGCTCGCCAAGTCCGAACATTCGTCGGATCTGATACTCGCGGTCTCTCTTCTTTTCGTCATAAGCGATCCGTTCCTCAAGTGCTGCGGCAGTACGGACTCCCTCGTCATAAAGACCGAGTGCAGTACGGACGATATAAGGAACCGCCGTTTTCTGTCGGTCATTTTTGCAGTACATGAACAGAAGGAGCATATACTCCCGATCGAGCCCGTAAACGGTATAGAGTGCTGTCAGCTGTGCGGCCTCGTGCTCGGAGAAGATCTTCCCTGCAATTCCCGCACACGCATCCAATGTTTGACGCAGTCCCTCGGTAGTGGAGATCAGATCGGCGGTTTCGGCGCTTGTAAAGCGGGGAAGCACGGATGCCTTTTTCTGTACCCTTGACGTTTCCCCTTCGATTGCCGGAGCTGTCGTTCCGATATTGGACGGGGCTTCTGCATCGGGATTCGGTGAAGCAATGACAGCGGACCCTTCTTCTGCGGCACTGAGTACGCCACAGGTCTGCCAGTACACAATCACCTCCCGTACCTTTTCGACGGGAATCCGGCAGTACGCCGAAAGCTGCTCTGCGGCAGCCGTATCGTCACAAAGCAGGTCTGCTCGGCTGCACAGCGTGAGCAGGATCTGCAGATATGCGGGATCTGTCGGTATCTCGCCCTCAAGAGCTGCAGCGGGAACGGATATAACGGCATTGCCGTAATTGATATTCAGCTTCATGATAACCTTTCCGTAACTGCTTGTGCAGTGGTTGTCGGATCAGCTGCCCGACAATTCCTTGTTGTTGTTGATTTCGTACATCAGCCGCATCAGCGAGTCTCCCATATGGACGTTTTCGACCATGATTCCGGCATCACGCATATCAAGCTCGGTTGAGCAGAAGTTCCAGATGCCGCGTACGCCGAGTGCTGCAAGTGACTGTGCCGCTTCCGTTGCAGTGTGCTTTGGAACGGTCAGAATCGCGATGTCGATGACACAGCCGTCCGCAAAGGACGGAAGCACGGAAATATTCTGTACGGTGTGTCCTCCAACGGCGGTTCCGATGATCGACTCGTCGACATCGAAAATGCCGACCAGGGAGATGTTACGGTGCTCAAACATGGTGCTTTTGGCAATGGCACGCCCCAAATTTCCGGCACCGATAATGATCGCACTGTATTTTTGGGAAACACCGAGAATATCACTGATTTTTGAATAAAGATATTTGACGTTATATCCGTATCCCTGCTGGCCGAATCCGCCGAAGCAGTTCAGGTCCTGGCGGATCTGCGATGCGGTTACGTTCATCATTTCCGAGAGCTCGCCCGAGGAGATTCTGAGAATGTCTTGTCGGAGCAGCTCACGCAGGTAACGGTAATATCGCGGCAAACGTTTGATAACGGCGGGAGAGACGGAGGAATAATCCTGCCGCGGCTTGTCCGTGGGCGATGTGCTGCCGGAAACCTCTTCGTTTTCTTCGGCTTCTGTACGCATATTGCGTGTGTTTTCTGTTTGTTTTTCCGTGCTTTTCATCGTAAGACCCCGCTTCCTTTTTGGTAGTGTTATGTGATTGTTCGATGATTATTTGGAAAGTGCGGCAATGGTATCCATGACGTAGTCTGCAAACTGTGCACAGGTCGCACCGGTATCGCGGCCGGTCATTTTATACTTTGCTTCCTCGAACATACAGAAGTCAAGTGCACGCTCCAAAAGGTCTGCCTGCGCCTGATAACCGATATGAGACAGGAGAAGAATGGATGCGCGAAGCATAGAGCAGGGGTCGGCGTAGATATCACGTCCCTCTGCGACCATTCTCGGTGCAGATCCGTGGATCGCTTCAAACATCGCGTACTTTTTACCAATGTTTGCAGAGCCCGCCGTTCCGACACCGCCCTGGAATTCCGCAGCCTCATCTGTGATAATATCACCGTAAAGATTGGGAAGGATGAAGACCTTGAAGTCCGTACGGCGTTTTTCGTCAACAAGCTTTGCTGTCATGATGTCAATGAACCACTCTGTGGTACGGATCTGCGGATATTCCTTGGACATTTCCTCACAGATACGAAGGAACTTGCCGTCTGTTGTCTTGATAATGTTTGCCTTTGTGACAATGGATACATGATCCTTTTTGTTCTTTGCGGCGTATTCATATGCAAGGCGTGCGATACGCTCTGTACCCTCGGTTGTGGTGATACAGAAATCGCATGCAAGATCATCCGTTACGTTGACGCCCTGAGAGCCGACGGCATAGGAGCCCTCGGTGTTTTCACGGAAGAATGTCCAATCAATGCCCTTTTCCGGAACCTTAACGGGACGAACGTTGGCAAAAAGGTCGAGCTTCTTACGCATTGCGACGTTTGCAGATTCAATATTCGGCCAGGGATCGCCTGCACGCGGTGTGGTGGTCGGACCCTTGAGGATGACATGGCATGCGTAGAGCTCTTCCATGACATCATCGGGAATTGCCTGATTGTGTGCTGCACGGTTTTCGATGGTCAGTCCCTCGATATCACGGAACTCTACCTTACCGTTCTTTACCTCGTCCGCAAGCAGATATTCGAGCACACGGCGCGCTTCCTTTGTGATACGCGGACCGATGCCGTCACCGCCGCACACACCGATAATAATGGTATCGAGCGATGCGTAGTCGATAAACTCCTTGCTTGCACAGATGCGTTCGTTTCTCTCCAGCTGAGAATACAGCATGGCTTTGAATTTTTCAACGGCTTCGTTTACGTTTGCTTCATACTTGGTGTTCATGGTTGATCTCACTTTCTTTTTTGCTGTTTGGTGAAGCCCCGCGGTATGCAGAGGACTGCGCCTCGGGGCGTAATGGTCGATGGTTGGCTTATGTCAGAGGGTCGGAAACGGATCCTCCGAGGGCATGACGGCAGAGGCGTTGAGGGAGGTGTCGGCGATCATGTCGTCACGGTAGGTAAAGAATGCCTGTGCACCAATCATGGCAGCGTTATCGCCGCACAGCGCGGGATCGGGAAGATACAGTGTGATATCACCGCGCTTTTTGCAGTAATTCTGCAGTGCGGAACGGATATGGGAATTTGCGGCTACACCGCCCGCCAGAACAAGCTGTGTCTGCGATGTCCTATCCAACGCAATGTCCAATTTTTTGATGATAGAGGCGGTGACGGCCTCCGAAAAAGATGCTGCGATGTCTGCGGGATTGTACGCAATGCTTTTTTGAGAGAGCGTGTTGAGATGATTGATGACGGCTGTTTTCAAGCCTGAAAAGGAGAAATCGAGCGTATCGTCAGCGATGGCCGCGGAGGGCAGCTTCAGTGCCGAGGAATCTCCCTCATAGGCAATACGGTCCATTTCCTTTCCGCCGGGATACGGCATACCCATGACGCGCGCGACCTTATCAAAGGCTTCGCCGATGGCATCGTCACGGGTACGTCCAACCGTATGAAAACGGTTATAGTCGGTGACGTGCAGAATGGAGGTATGTCCGCCCGATGCGACAAGCGCAAGAAACGGCGGCTTCAGTGTCGGGTGCGTAAAGTAATTTGCTGCGATATGTCCGTGAATATGACAAACGGGGATCAGCGGCAGATGATTTGCGTATGCAAGACCTTTTGCGAAATTGACGCCGACGAGCAGTGCACCGATCAGACCGGGATATGCCGTTGCGGCAATGGCATCCATTTGCCCCACGGTCATGCCGGCATCGTTCAACGCATCTGCGGTCAGGGATGAGATCACCTCTGCGTGGGCACGGCTCGCGATCTCCGGGACAACACCGCCATAGACGGTATGAAGGGGGATCTGGGAGGCGATACGGTTGGATAAGATCTCTGCTTTGGGATAGCCGTTGTTTGCAAGGTCCATCTTTACGACGGCTGCAGAGGTCTCGTCACAGGAAGATTCAAGCGCAAGGATGTACATAACAGATTCCTTTTGATTTTGGTTTTTAGGCTTTGGTTCAACAAAGAGACAGAGAGCGGCAGAGCGCATCCTCCGTCGGATTTTTATAGTAATTCTTTCTGACAAGATCGGTTACAAACCCGTATGTGTCATATAATGCGATCGCAGGAGCATTGGAGGCACGTACCTCCAAATATATGGATTGCGCACCTGCTTCCCCGGCTTCTTTGATACAAGCCTGCATCAGCATATGCGCAAGTCCGCATCTTCTGTGAGCAGGGTGTGTTGCGATCCGGAGGAGCTCCGCACCGTCTCCCAGCAGATACAGGCAGGCGTATGCGGCGATGTCGTTCCCGACATCGACGCAGATCAGCCGCGCATACGGAGCATTGAGGGTATCCTTGAGGGATGCCTCGCTCCAGGCATCGGAAAAGCATGTGGTCTCCAGCGCGGCGATAGCGCAAAGATCCTCTTTGCACGCCTGCCGCGGCGAAATCGGACGCTGCCGCTCCATCATTGTGTATCGGAAATGATTTCCGTTACCAAAGAGGTATCGGAAGCTGTGTCAGTGTTGTTTGCTGTGTCGGAGGATTCTCCGTAAATGAATCTTCCGAACAGATCATAAGGGATCGCAACACAGCGCTTGGTTCCGCGGTCATAGAGATAGTAGGATCCGGATTCTCCTTCGGCACCGCAGCGCAGGAAGACGGTGTTATAATAGATGCCTGCATAGGTGTCCGAAACGAACTTCATTTGGTATGTTTCCGTGATCTCGGGGGGATAGAGCGTTTCTTCGCCGTTCACCATGTAGTCAACGGCACGCGCCACCGTCTCCTTGTCCTCGATTTCATAAAGACAAACGGTTTGCGTCGTTTTCTGGCAGATGTGGATCTCTGTTGCTTGCATTTGATCCAGTGTCGGCAGAGGAGCGTCCTCTGCATAGATCATACCGCCGATACCGGAAAATTCCTCTGTGAGCAGCTTCTTTGCATCCCATCCGACAACCTCATAGAATGTAAGGGCTTCTCCCCACATTGCATACGGTGCGGTACGGTATTCCATGGGCTCATAAGAGACGGAGGCAAACCGATAAACGACACCGTTTTCTTCATCGGTCAGCTTTTGCTGTTCCTTGTCGTAGACCAGCTTGATGGGGGATGGCTCCTTTTCCTTGCATGCATTCAGTACACACGCGGCGGCAGATAGTACGCCAAGCGCAAGAAATGCGCAGAGCAGCTTTTGCTTGTTGATCGGCTTCATAAGTACTCCTTATCTGGGTGATGGGTATGTGACGTGGCGGATGGCGGACAGCCGACGGATCAATAACCGAAGGACCCGTTCAGGGAATCGTCGTTTTCGATCCATTCTGAGACGGAGATCACTCGGTAATCCTCCTTGGTGTCACGAATAACAACGGTGGAGATACCTGCGTTGATGATCAGACGCTTACACATTGCACAGGAGCAGGTACCTGCTTGAACCTCACCTGTTTTCGGATCGGTGCATGCAATATAGATGGTGGAATCCAGCATCTGATCTCTTGCTGCTGCAATGATGGCGTTCGCTTCTGCGTGAACGGAACGGCAAAGCTCATAGCGCTCACCGCGCGGGATGGCAAGCTGCTCACGGATACAGGTGCCGACGTCGACGCAGTTTTTTCTGCCGCGGGGCGCACCGTTGTAGCCGGTGGATACGATCACATCGTTTTTGACGATAATGGAGCCGTAGCGCTTGCGCAGACAGGTAGAGCGTTCTGCGACGGTTTCTGCAATGTCAAGATAGTAATTGTTTTTGGAAACGCGTTCTGCCATAGTTACCTCCGTGAAATGATACCTGTGATAAACGTGTTTTCCGTAATGCAAATGATGAACGGAGAATGCGAATACAGGAACATAACGGAAAACGGTGTTTTGTCCTCTGATAATATTATATTATACACCATTTACACATAGAAATCAAGGTCTTTTTGCAAGAAAACATGGCTGTGAAACAATATCTCCGATCTTTTTCGGAGAATGAAAAAACAGAGACGGGATGGAGGATATTATTTGGGGAAAAAACAAAATGTTTACAAAAAATTAAAACCCTATTCCTCACCGTTTGATTCCTCTGTGATACAATACAATATCATCACATGAAAAAACAGGAAAATGCTGTTTTGACGTATTGGAAAGACAGGGGTGGAAAAATGTTCGGATATATACGAACACAGGCAGAGGAGCTGCGTGTCAGAGAATATGCGTACTACCGTTCTGTTTACTGCGGTCTGTGCCGATGCATGGAGAAAACGGTCTCACCGCTGCTTTCCGCGACCTTGCGGTACGAATACGTTCTGCTCGCGCTGGTCCGAATGCTCATTGCCGAGGAGCCGGGGGAGATCACGATGCGCAGATGTGCTGCGAATCCCCTGAAAAAGCGTCCGACCATGAAGGAGAACGACGCGCTTGTCTTTTCTGCGCAGAGTGCTGCTATGCTGATATATTATCAGCTGCTCGATCATGCGCGGGACGAAAAAGGTCTCAAGGGTGTCGGATACCGTCTCCTGTCGCCGCCTGCGGCGATGCTGTACCGGACGGCGAAGCGAAAACGCCGGATGCTTGCAGATGCTCAATGGATCGATGAATTCGAGGTGCTGGATGCATCTGTTCAGAAGCATCTATGCGCGTTGTCGGATGCAGAGCGGCGAGGTGAGATATCGCCGGACTGTGCGGCGCAGTACTTCGGAGAGCTTTTGGCTGAGCTGTTCTCCTGCGGTCTGCAGGATGAGGCACAGAAAAGGATCGCATATTCCATCGGTCTTCATACAGGAAGATTTATTTATTTGTGCGATGCCTGTGACGATGTGCTGAAGGATGAAAAGAGCGGAAGCTATAATCCGTTCGTCCTTCAGGCAAAGGAAGAGCATATAGATGCAGCTTGCTTTATGGAAGAGCATCGGGAACGGATATTGAATGCACTGACACTGGAGTGTTCTGCTGCGTATAACGCCGCGCTTCTTGCAAAGGGTGCACATACACATCCTGCATGGCCGTGTGTGGAGAACATTTTTGTGCTCGGTATGCCCGCTGTTGCAAGACATGTTACGATGCATCCGGGAGAGCCGCTGCCGTCCGGTGATGCTGCGCGCAGACGTACCGATATACCACAATGAAAATATGTAATGACGAAAAAGGAAGCATTTACAAATGACAGATCCTTATAAGATACTGGGTGTCTCCAGAGACGCCTCTGATGAAGAAATAAAAAAAGCATACCGCGCCTTGGCAAGGAAGTATCACCCCGATAATTATGCGGGAAGCGATCTTGCCGATCTTGCGGGTGAAAGAATGAAGGAGATCAACGAGGCGTACGATACCATTCAAAAGGAGCGTGCGGCAGGAACACGCGGGAATTACAGCGGCGCATACGGAACGGGAGGGACCTCCTCTGCCAATAATGCGGCGGGGACAGCGGCAAGTCTGGCGCGTGCACGTGCGATGATCAACGCGGGCAGATATTCCGAGGCAAATATTCTTTTGGACAGCATCGGCAGCAGTGTACGGGGCGCGGAATGGAACTATCTGAAGGGCTGTGTGCTCTTGCAGAGAGGATGGTATTACGATGCACAGCGGTATTTTGAGATCGCGTGTTACATGGAGCCCGGAAATGCCGAATATCAGGCGGCGCTTCGCAATATCCGAAACAATGCGGGACAGTACGGCAAAGCATATACCAGAGGCAGCGGGTGCGATGCCTGCGATCTCTGCACGGGTCTTGTGTGTGCCGATTGTCTGTGCGAGTGCTGCGGCGGAGACCTGCTTCGCTGCTGTTGAGGTGCGCTTTTCGGTGCGTTCGGTCAGGAAAACAATCAAAAAAATGTGCCGCTCAAGAAGAGCGGCACTGTTCTTTTTACGAATATTCTGATCAATCCAACGGCATAACCCAGACGTTGCGGAAGGAAACGGGATTGCCGTGGTCCTGAAGCATGAGGGGACCGCGCGCGGG
>JAFQMO010000143.1 GCA_017414385.1 Clostridia bacterium | reverse complement strand
GTAAGCATGTGGCAGAAGAAGCCGGCATGAATCGTGTTGGGTATTATACTGATTTTGAGGATTTTATCAAGCACGACGGTATGGATGCGGTCGTCTTGGCAAACTATGCAAATGAGCATGTACCGTTTGCTATTCGTTTGATGGAAAGCGGCCGTCATGTTATGACGGAATGTCTGACCTGTGCAACCATGAAGGAAGCGGTTGAACTGATCGAATGCGTGGAAAGAACGGGAATGATCTATACCTACGCGGAGAATTACTGCTATACTCCGGCGCGTTGGGAAATGCGTGAGCGTTACCGCCGCGGTGATATCGGTGAGCTTATGTATGCAGAGGGAGAATATATACATGACTGTTCCTCTATTTGGCCCGGAATTACATACGGTCAGCGTAATCACTGGCGTAATCTCATGTCCTCCACCTTCTATTGCACACATTCCATTGGCCCGATTCTGTATATGACCGGTCTTCGTCCCGTACAGGTAACCGGCTTTGAAACCCCGAATATGCCGTTTATGCGTAAGCTGGGCACTGCCTCCGGTACACTTGGTATGGAAGTGATCACGCTTGAAAACGGCGCGTTTATGAAGAGCTTGCATTTCGGCATGAAGCATACCCGTCATGAGTCCAATTATCAGCTGAACGGTGATCTTGGTGCTTTGCAGGATCTCGGTGATGGACGGGTTGCTGCGTACATCGAGGAAAAGGATAAGAATTGTCTTGGAAAACACGAGATCTACACGCCCGAACCCATTATTGCAGAGGCTGCAAAAACGGGACACGGCGGCGGTGACTACTTCACAACACATTACTTTATCCGTTCTATCCTCGGTGATCCTGTTGCAAAGGAGCGCGCGATCGGTGTATATGATGCGGTAGATATGTGTATTCCCGGTATTCTTGCCTATATCTCAATTGCTGAGGGCAACAAGCCGATCAAGATTCCGAATTTGCGTAACAAGGAAGAGCGCGATGCATGGCGTAACGATACCCGTTGTACATTCCCCGACATCGCGGGCGATCAGTATATCTCCAATAACCTTTGGGGTGACCCCGAGATCGAGGATTCTGTATTCGAAGAGGTTGCACGTCGCTTTAAGGAGAATATTCCCGGTTGATAAAAGTATTTATGTGAGAAATACCGTCCGACAACTTGTCGGACGGTATTTCCTGTCAAAAAGAAGTGGGTGATGGATATGAATGAGATACCGTGGATCGAGATCGAGGATCTTTCTCACCCGGGACTTGACGTATATACCAAGCTGACCGAGGCTCAGCTTCGGAATCGTCTGGAGCCGGAAAAAGGGATCTTTATTGCAGAAAGCACGAAGGTGATTCGTCTTGCATTGGAGGCAGGATGCGTTCCTTTGTCCGTTTTGTCTGAGAAAAAGCATCTGCAGACGCAGGTGCCGGAGATCCTTTCCTATTGCAGGGATGAGATTCCCGTTTATACGGCAGAACGAGAGGTCTTGTCAGCGTTGACAGGCTTTGCCCTTTCACGTGGGATCCTCTGTGCAATGCGCAGACCGAAGCTGCCGACGGCCGAGGAGATCTGTCGGGGGGCAAGAAGGATCGCTGTTCTCGAAAACGTGGTCGATGCGACGAATATCGGTGCGATCATGCGCTCTGCTGCAGCATTGAATATGGACGCCGTTCTTGTGACACCGACCTGCTGTGATCCGCTGAACCGACGTGCAGTCCGTGTCAGCATGGGAACGGTCTTTCAGGTGCCGTGGACTTATATCGGTGAGGATCATACCCAATGGCCCGAGGACGGTATGCGCCGCTTGAAGCAGATGGGATTTCGGACTGCTGCAATGGCACTGCGTGACGATTCTGTACGGATCGATGACCCGACCGCTGTGTCTGAGGAAAAGATCGCTTTGATCCTCGGCGCAGAGGGCGATGGACTTTCCGCTGACACAATTGCAAGATGCGACTATACACTTCGGATCCCGATGGCACATTCCGTGGATTCGCTGAATGTCGCAGCGGCAAGTGCTGTTGCATTTTGGCTGTTTGCAGGACAATATCAAAAATAAACAAAGGGGCTGCTGCAAGTCAAGGGTATTTGTGGCAGCCCCGGCGCATATATGACTCAATACAGCAGCTTTTATGCGCGCAACATATAAAAGGAACCCAAATGGGCGACGGTCAATATTTGAATGGGGTGTTGCATTCGAATGCAGCACCCCATTTTGATATTAGGAATTAAATGACACGCTTGTTTCTTTCTTTTGCGGTAGGCTTTGCCTTTGCGGGCATCAGCTCACCCGAGAGCATTTCGCGCTTCTTGCCCTGGAAGAGGGACCAAAAGTTTCCTGCAAGACAGACGGAGCTGAATACACCTGCGATGAGACCGACGATCAAAGGAAGAATAAACTGACGGATCGAGGTAACACCGAAGATATAGATCATAAGGACCGTAAGAAGCGTTGTGACCATTGTGTTGAGGGAACGCATCAGTGTTTGATTGATCGAACGGTTGACATTCGCATCAAAGGTATCATTGGGATAAATCTTGACATTTTCACGGATACGGTCAAAGACGATGATCGTTGCGTTGATGGAATATCCAAGGATGGTCAGCAGCGCTGCGATAACGTTCGTGTTCATGGGAAGGCCGAAGAGTGAGTATGACACAAACATGAAGAACAGATCGTGTGTCAGACAGCAAACAGCCGCAAGACCTGACTTGAAATCAAAGCGGAAGGTAATGTAAACGAGCATCAGACAGACGGCAAGTGAAATAGAAATGATACCGGAACGGCGGAAGTCCGCACTGACAGATGCACCGACGGAGGAAACGTTCAAGCGATCCTCTGCAGTTAGAGAATAACGTTCTTTGAGTGCTTCAAAAACGGCATCACGGGTCTCGGTATCGATTTCCGTACATTTGATCGTGACCTGTTGTCCACCGGTGCCTGTTTTTTGAACGGAGGACACCTTTTTTTGGATGATACCTTCCGTTATGGTTGTGATCTCAGCAAGATCGGATGTCTGCAGGGGAAAGCCGATATTGATCTGCATGGATGTTCCGCCGATAAAATCGGTGTCCCATGCAAACCCGCGCAGAAGAATGACGACAAGTCCGATGACGGCGCAAACGAGAGCAACGGTGAAAATATATTTGCGGGATTTTGTGAAAGGGAAAACTCTTTGCTTTACCGCGGTGTTTTCGATTGCATAAGAGGAATTCATTTTCCGATCGCCTCCTTTCGGATCAGGAGATCCTTTTTGGTCAAGCCCCATGATTTGGGGTTGTTGATGCGCATGCCGACAAGACACTTCAAAAGAAAACGAACGATTATGATTGCCGAGAACATCGATACAAGGACACCGATGAGCAATGTCTGTGCGAAGCCGACAATGGAACCGGTACCAAATGTCATCAAAACGAAGACAGCGATCAACGTAGTGATATTGGAATCCAAAATTGAGGTAAAAGCAGACTTGAAGCCGGAATGGAAGGCGGCATTGGTGCTCTTGCCGGAACGAAGCTCTTCCTTGATCCTTTCAAAGATGATGACGTTTGCATCGACTGCCATACCGACGGAAAGGATGATACCTGCAATACCCGGCAGGGAAAGGTTGACCTTTGTGACAACGATCACGATTCCGACGATGCCGATGTAAGCACAGAGCGCAATCGACGATACGAGGCCGGGGAGACGGTAGACGATACACATAAAAATGATGACGAGAACAATACCGATCGCACCTGCGATGACCGATGTAGAGAGCGCCTTCTCACCGAGAGTCGGTCCGATCGCTTCCAGCTGTACTTCCTTCAGCGCGAATGGCAGTTGACCCGCTGTGATGATGCTTGCAAGCCATTCTGCACGTTCTCTGTCGAAATTTCCGGTAATGACACAGGAATCTGTGCGAAGCTCTTGCTCAACGTACGGCCTGGAGAGCTCCTCACCGTCGAGTACGATAGAAATATAGTTGGTATTATTCCGCTTGTGTTCTGCATCGGAGGCATTTTTCGTTGCTTGTGCAAATCTGTCGACTGCCTCACTATGGAATTCCAGGGAGACAAAGAACTGAGGAATACCTTGTCCGGTCGGATCACCGTAGGATGCCTGCGCAGCCTTGATCTCACGTCCCTCCAAAACGATATCTCCGTCCGAGTTGATAAATTCGAGCTTTGCTGTGGAGCCGAGCATTTGGGAGGCTGCTTCGGGATCGTCGATGGCGGGAATCTCGATACGGACACGGCGATCACCGTTGAGAACAACGGTCGCCTCTGTATAACCGAGTGCAGTTAAACGGTTGACCATCATGTTTTGTACAGCTGTCATATTTGCTGCGAGTGCTTCCGCATCGGGCTCCTCCTCCAGCTCTGCCTCATATACGATGACGGATCCGCCGACAAGGTCAAGCCCTTTTCGTACCGCACCCTCGTCTAAAATACCGTCCAATGGACCGACACCGATCAGGGCAACAGCGACGACGGCAATTGTCAAAAGGATCGCGATCGTAAATCCTGCCACATGTTTGAACATAAAAATGAATTCATCCTTTCTTATGTATAATCATCATTAGTATACCTTTTTTTCGAGGGTTTGTCAATTCATTTCGGTGTTTTTCTTCATAAAAATAGGCAGGTGTGGTCGTTCGTTGTCATTTTTGCGATAAAAAACCGAGAAATCAAAAAAACTCCTTTACTTTACAACGAAAGTGTTGTATAATATTGTATAGTATCAATGCCCCGAAATGAGCGGGTAACAGAAAGGAAGCTTGACGATGAAGGAAAAAATGAAGGACGAAAAAATCGATCTTTTGTTTCAAGGCATCCTGTCCTTGCAGACAGTCGAGGAATGTTATGATTTTTTTGAGGACCTCTGTACGGTTCCCGAGATCCAGGAGATGTCGCGCCGTCTGTATGCGGCAAAGCTTTTGTCCGAGAACTGTATTTATACCGATATTGCAGAACGTACCGGCTTGAGTACAGCAACCATCAGCCGTGTGAACCGCTGCCTGAAATACGGTGCAGACGGTTATACCACGGTCCTTGCACGTATGAAGGGTGAAGATGCGGAGGAGAAGGAATGATCTGCCCGTCATACTCGGTGCTGGCAGAATGCTATGATGTATTGATGCAGGACGTCGACTACGCGGCATGGGCTGATTTTTATGAGGCGCAGTTTCAAAAGCATCTTGACCGACGTCCCTCGATCGTTCTTGACCTTGGATGCGGAACGGGTACACTGACAGGAATGATGGCATCGCGAGGCTTTGATATGATCGGTATCGATCTGTCTGCCGAAATGCTTTCCAAGGCATCTGCTGCCGCGCAATCTGCGGGACACGGTATTTTGTATCTTCAGCAGGATATGCGCGCCTTCGATCTGTACGGAAGCGTCGATGCGGTTGTTTGTTCGCTTGACGGGATCAATTACCTGACGCGTAAAGAGGATGTTCTTCTGTGCTTCATGCGCGTGTATACGTTTCTCAACGAAGGCGGTCTTTTTATTTTTGACGTCAATACGAAATGGAAGTTTGAGCACGTCTTCGGAGACGAACGGTATATTCTTGAGGAGGAAGGCATCTATCTTGGATGGGAAAATGAGTACAATCATAAAACGGGTCTTTGCCGTTTCTATCTGACGTTTTTCTGTGAGAATGAAAACGGATCGTGGGACCGCTTCGAGGAAATTCAGCGGGAGAGGGCATATTCCGACAGAACGCTGAAGAATCTGCTTTTCCGGGCAGGATTTGAGGTTCTTGAGGTCGTGTCGGATCTCGCAGGCGGTGCGATATCGGACACAGATGAGCGCCATTATTTTATTTGCCGTCGTCCGCGAGCGTAAGTGCTTTTTACTTTCTGTATTTGGACGGCAGCCTTTTTTAAGAGGATTTGATGAAAGGAAACCTCCCGGTTTATGGGAGCTTGATATATGATGCAGGAAAAGAAACAGGCAAAGATCTTGCGTGCAATGTCGCAGGATGGCTCTGCGCGGATCTTTGTGATCAATTCGACGGAGATCGTCAATCAGGCGATCGCATACCACCGGATGACACCGACAGCGGCGGCGACACTTGGACGTACCCTGACGGCGGCATCGCTGATGGGTGTGCAATTGAAGGAGAAGGATAATGTACTGACACTCAGCTTTCGCGGAAACGGTCCGGCGGGTGCTGTGTTGGCGACCGCGGATTATTTCGGGAACGTCAAGGGATATATTCAAAATCCCGATGTGGACATCCCCAAAAAAAGCAACGGAAAGCTGAATGTATCCGGTGCGATCGGGCAAGGATATATGACGGTGACCAAGGATCTCGGTATGCGAGAGCCGTATGTCAGTCAGGCACCGATCGTGTCCGGTGAGATTGCGGAGGATGTTACCTCGTACTATGCGACCTCAGAACAGACGCCGACGCTTTGCGCACTTGGCGTTTTGATCGATGTGGATTATACATGTAAGGGTGCAGGCGGTGTTCTGATCCAGCTTTTGCCGTTCGCGGATGAAACGACAATCGATTTGATCGAGCGTAATGCACAGTTTTTGTCCTCGGTATCCAAGTATTTTGCGGATGGAAAGAGCAATGAGGAGATCCTTGCAATCGCATTCCAGGACATTCCCTTTGACCTTTTTGATGAGATCGATGTGGATTATGTGTGCGATTGCAGTCGGGAAAGAACTGCACGTGCACTGCTGACCGTTGGATACGATGAGGTAGAGGATATTCTTGCGGAGCAGGGACAGGTAGAGATCAGCTGTCATTTCTGCGATAAAAAATATGTATTTACCAAAGAGGATTGCCGGCGGATGTTCGCAGAGGCAAAAAAGGCATCAAATGAAAATGAAACGACGGGATCCTGACGGTATGTAAACTTTCTGTTTTTTTGATACAAAGAAAAAAAGAAAAAATTTCAAAAAAGGTGTTGACAAACACACACGAATATGATATAATATAAAACGTCGCAAGGAGCGAGCGATACAAAGCGCGTTCCGAGATGTTTGGAAGCATAGCTCAGCTGGGAGAGCATCTGCCTTACAAGCAGAGGGTCACAGGTTCGATCCCTGTTGTTTCCACCAATCCGAAACATTGTTTCGGATATGGCCTGGTAGTTCAGTTGGTTAGAACGCTAGCCTGTCACGCTAGAGGTCGTGGGTTCGAGCCCCATCCAGGTCGCCATTTGCCTCTGTACCTCAGTTGGTAGAGCAGGGGACTGAAAATC
>JAFQMO010000142.1 GCA_017414385.1 Clostridia bacterium | reverse complement strand
GTAGGACCGGAGGATGCGCCGATGGCAGTACATAAGATCCTGCTTTCAGCGGAGGTCGTGCTGCTTGAGGGGATACGGCTTTCGGATGTTCCCACGGGACAGTATTTTCTGAATGCTGCACCGATCAATCTTGGCGGTGCGGACGGTGCACCGTGCAGAGCAGTGCTTGTTTGTACAGAATAAACGTTTGCCTGCTTTTCTTTTGATGAAATGAAAATGGTATTTCGGACTTGATTTTCGATCCGCTGGGGTTCGTTTGTGGATATATTGTTTTTCTGTTGCCGAAGCGGCTGCGAAAATAAAAGCATGATCATGAAAGGGAGAGGGATACATGAATTTTTCGGAAATAGCGGAAAACAGACAGTCTTGCCGTGCATATTGTTCCGACCGAATGGTGGAACAGGAAAAGCTTGACCGTATTCTCGAGACTGCACGTCTTGCACCGTCTGCATGTAACGGTCAGCCGTACCGCGTTACCGTATGCCGTGGAGATGCAGCAAAAAAGGTTGCTCTTGCAACACAGGGGATGGGATTGAACAAATTTGCGCAGGATGCTCCCATATTGCTTGTGATATCGGAGCAGCCGTATGTAGCGACGGCCGCACTCGGCGCAAAGCTGAAAGGGAACGATTACCGCTCGATCGATATCGGAATTCTTGCCGCCTATATCACCGCGGAAGCGACGGCGCAGGGGATTGCATCCTGTATTCTCGGTTGGCTTGACGATGCTCGGATCAGAGAGATCTGCGGACTTGACAATGCGGTTCGTTTGGTGATTACACTGGGGTATGCAAAGGATGATGATCCTCTGCGTACAAAAAAGCGAAAGGCGTTGGATGTCTTGGTAAATGAATGCCAATGACATTTGTGCTGTGCATACAAAAAGCGCGTACTATGATATATATACGACGGAGCTGCTGCAGGTTGAAAGCTTGCAACAGCTCCTTTTTGTGATGCTACAGTAGAATCATACCGTTTTTTTATACAGATGTTCTCCTTTGGGAGCGTGTGTTTTTTTTCGATACACAGGTTATAATATTCTTGAAGGGCTGACAATATAACAACGTGTCCTATCACGCTTTTTGATATAAGAAAAAGGGGAAGATGATGATGAATCGAACAAACCGAGAGATATCCGACGGCAAACGAAAATTCGGTCTGACGGATAAAATTGCGTATGCGGCAGGGGATTTCGGATGTAATATGAGCTTTGCAATGAAAGGAACTGTTCAAACCTTTTGGCTTGTTTACATGATGATGGAAACAGGTGTGCTTTCTCTGCTGTTGCTGCTGGTTCAAATATGGGATGCCATCAATGACCCGCTGATTGGCGCAATGATCGACGCAGATCGGCGGCACTATAAGATCGGAAAATTCAAAACGTATATTCTGGTCGGTGCGTGCGGGCTGCTGATTGCGGGTGCACTTGTATTTATTCCGATTCCCGATGCATCGTTGTGGCTGAAGTGCCTTTTGTTTGTTGTCGGTTATATCATTTGGGATGCCTGTTATACGATAGCAAATGTTCCATATGGGTCAATGCTGAATCTGATCACGGAGGACAAGCCGGAGCAGGCAGAGCTTTCAACGTGGCGCTCTGTCGGCTCTATGGTGGGCGGCATGATACCGGGCGTGCTCCTTCCGATGCTCATCTGGAAAAAGGTGACCTTTGACGGAAGCGGAAAGTTCCTTGATCGGATCGTAATCCCCGAGGGCTTTGACCGCTCACAGTATTTTTCCAATCCAATAACGGGAGAACCTTATTTTCTTGGTGATTCGGTGATCAGTCCGGCAACAGGAAAACCGCTTGAGCTTCTTCTTGGAGACCGTGTTTTTCTTGCGGCACTGATCATGGGCGTGCTTGGATTTGCAGCCTTGGTCTTTATGGTTGCAAGGACGACGATTCGTTCGGATGAGGATGCCGTCAGGATGAAAGACTCAAATCAGAAATTTCACATTCTGAAATCGTTTGGAAAGTTTATGAGAAACCGTCCCGCAGTTGGCGTAACTGTTGCGGCAATGGGGATGTTTTTGGGTATGCAGTCGGCTTCGACCGCGACGACAATCATGTTCGCGACATATTTCGGAAAAGCATCTCTTTCCGGGATCGTTCAGATCATCGGGTATCTTCCCATCCTCTTGCTTTTGCCGTTTATCAAGCGGATCGTCGCAAGATTCGGAAAAAAAGGGGCATCGGTATTCGGTGCTGTGACCGCATTGCTTGGCGGCATTGTAATGCTGATCTTTCCATTGGTGCCGTTCGATTTTGCAATGCTTGTTTATATTGTGGGACTTGTGCTTTTCGGTATCGGTATGGGAATATACAGCTGTGTATCGTGGGCGCTGATGGGGGACGCGATCGACTATAACGAGTGGAAATTCGGTATACGTGAGGAGGGAACTGTCTATT
>JAFQMO010000141.1 GCA_017414385.1 Clostridia bacterium | reverse complement strand
GTGTGATCTGCGAAAGAGAGTACTTGCGCCTCTTACAGATCCTGGATGTCGGGAACTGAGACGGGGTATCAAAAAGGCGAAGCCGTATCGGCTTCGCCTTTTTTGTTTTCTTCAATTTACAATATTATGACAAAATAATGGGTCAATTCTGCTCAAAGCTGAGGATCTTTTCACGCAGGAACCGAACGGCAATACCGATATCGTGCGCAGGATCCTCTCCGACCTCTCGCTCGACTGTAAGGTATCCGCAATATCCAATATCCGCAAGGGCAGCAAGATATGCATCGAAATCGACGCTTCCTTCTCCGAGAGGGACCTCTTTGAAATACTCCCATATCGGCATATCGCGAAGGTCGCCGTTATCGCCGCCGTCTGCAAAATAACCGTAGATTTTATGACGGTCGCAGGGACGGAGATTTACGCCGTCCTTTGCATGCGTATGAACGATATAGTCTTGCAGCGTATATACGGCCTTGACAGGATCGTCGCCGGTTACCATAACAAGATTTGCAGGATCGAGATTGACCTTTACCCCGCGTGCAGGGAGGCTGTCCAAAAAGGAACGGAGCAGCTCAGCCTTTTCGGGTCCCGTTTCTACAGCAAAGGATGCACCGACGGAATCTGCATATTCCGCAAGCTCAGCGCAGGCCTGCTGCATGATCAGATACGTATCGTCGACGGTGTCGGGGATGACACCGATGTGTGTGGTCACGATATTGGTTCCAAGCTCCAATGCAAGATCGACGATCTGCTTGGATCGAAGGATCTTTTCTCTGTTTTCTTCCGCACGCTGAAAGCCGTGTCCTCCCAGATCGCCGCACAGCGCAGAGATCTTCAATCCGTTGTCGGAAAGGATCATCTTTTTTTCGGCGATGTCCTGCTTTGTCAGGTTCCACGGAGCCATTTCGCCGCTGACAGCGTAGATCTGCACACCGTGTGCGCCGAGCTTGGCTGCCTTTTCGATGTTTTCGCGGAAGCTTCCTCTCAGGGAATCTGCCATGATACCAATAGAAAATCTGTTCATAAATCGATCTCCTTTTTTGCGTTATATACAGTATGTATGTGTCTGTGGAGTATATACATTCCATCTATGTCGTAATTATATTATAGATTTGCGAAAATGTCAAGAATCTGTTTGAACAAAAAGAGCGGTTGCTTCTGTAGGTGTTGTGTGTATATCGTTTTACAAACGAATCAGTACAAGAATTGCGTCATTTTTTTGAAATTTCGGCTATTTTTTTGAAAGAAATTTCCGTTTTCCCATTGACAAATGAACGGTTTTCGGGTATAATCTATTAGTAAATGATTGCTTGCGGAAAAGGGGCGTTTTATCATGCTGCTTGATATGTCGAAGTTGCTTGGCGGCGTGGTTCATACGCTGTCATTTTCCTATACGTTGTCTGCGGATAGGGTTCCGTATCAAACGGAGTCCGGCTCTGATACAGAGCATATCCCGCATATGACGGAAGCCGATGATGGCGATGCGCTTTTGTGCAGACCGATTGTTTTCGATGATGTTACGGTAACAGAGCCTGTGACTGTCGAGGGAACAGTGGTCAATCGGGGCGGTTACATCGTACTGACGGAAACAGCCGGCATTTCATATCGGACACGTTGTGCGAGATGTCTTGCAGACGTTGAGGGACACATCGTGTTCCAAACCGAAAAAAATGTAGCCGATGAAAAGGGCTTGCTTCGTCTTGAGAATCAAGACAATGACGATTATGTACAGGTCCGTGACGGGAAGCTTGATCTTGATGCGCCGATATGCGACGAGATTCTCCTCAGCTTTCCGATGCGTATACTGTGCCGCGATGATTGTCGCGGTCTGTGTGCGGGATGCGGTGCGGATCTGAATAAGGAAGCATGCCGCTGTACAAAGAAAGAAGTTGATCCCCGTCTGGCGAAGCTTGCAGAGCTGCTTGCGACAATGCCTGATGATGAGGAATAACGCTTCGTTCATCGGAAACAGAAAAGCTCAAAGTCAAAAAATCAAAATCAACGGGATATAAAGGGAGGATAAGAACATGGCAGTACCGAAGAAGAAAGTATCAAAAGCAAGAAGAGATAAAAGACGTTCCAACGTATGGAAGCTGACACTTCCCGGCATGGTTAAGTGCCCCAAGTGCGGAGAATATAATCTTGCGCACCGTGTCTGCAAGAACTGTGGCTGCTACGACGGTAAGGTTGTTGTAGAGAAGAACGCATAAGCTTTTGACTTTGCAAAAACGAAACAAGGGACTGTATGGATGCCGCAGCTGCTGCATCGGTGTGCAGTCCCGCTTTTCATGATGCTCCGAAATATACAGGTCTGGAGGGATGGATACGGTAACGGTAATGACGGTTCGACCGGGGTCACCGGCATATAAAAAGGGAATAGCTGCCAAGGATATCCTGATCTCCATCAACGGGCATGAGATAAAGGACGTCCTGGATTATCGGTTTTATCTTACAGAAAAGAAGCTGACGCTGCTTCTGCACAGAGGTGAGCAGCTGCTGGAGATAAAGCTGCGCAAGGACGAATATGAAGACATCGGTCTTGAATTTGAGACCTTTTTGATGGATCGGCAGCACGCCTGCAAAAACAAGTGTGTCTTTTGCTTTATTGATCAGCTGCCGCACGGAATGAGAGACAGCTTGTATTTTAAGGATGACGATTCCCGAATGTCCTTTTTGATGGGAAGCTATGTAACGCTGACGAATCTGACTGAGGAGGATGTGGACCGTATCATTGCGATGCATATGTCTCCTATTCATATCTCCGTACATACAACAGATCCCCTTTTGCGTGTGGAGATGATGAAGAATAAGCATGCAGGCGAGGTGCTCTCATATCTTCGCCGTTTTGCGGATGCCAATATTTCAATGGAGTGTCAGATCGTTTTGTGTAAGGACATCAACGACGGCGATGCCCTCGATCGGACAATGAATGATCTGTGTACCTATCTGCCCGCATTGAGCACCTGCTCGATCGTGCCCTGCGGATTGACCTGTCACAGAGAAGGCTTGACACCGATCGAGCCGTTCTCTGCACAGGATTGCAAGAAGATCCTGAAGCAGGTCGGGGCCGTACAGAAGCGGTGCGTTGAAGAGTTCGGACGTGCGGTTTTTTACTGCTCTGATGAAATCTACCTGAAGGCGGAAGAGCCGTTTCCGAGCGGAGAATTCTACGGTGAGTATGCGCAGATCGAAAACGGGGTCGGTATGATTCCCTCCATGCGCGATGAATTTGACGCACGCATGGATGTCCTCAGCGATGAGGAACGCGCATTTTGCGGCGAGGTTTCTTGTGCTACAGGCATGGCTGCGTACCCGTTTTTGGCATCGCTCTGTCAAAAGCTTTCTGCGGAAATTCCCAGACTTTGTGTCCGTCTTTTCCCGATCCGAAATGATTTTTTCGGTCATGAGATCACGGTTGCCGGATTGGTTACGGGCAAAGATCTGATCCGTCAGCTTAAGGGTCAGTCCTTGGGAGATGCACTTTGTATCCCGTCTGTGATGCTGCGTCATGAGGGGGACCTCTTCCTTGATGATGTTTCTGTTTCGGATGTTGAGGAGGCGCTTGGTGTACCGATTCGTGTTGTGGATACGAATTTTGGTGCGGATGCATTCGTGGATGCGCTGTTGGGCTTGTCATGATCCCGCAGCAGGGATGGGGCGTAAGTCCCGAATATCGATAAATACGGATTTCATTCTATTGTACATATGAGAAAAGCATCCGATCCTATTGTTGCTTAACGGATTGTATCGGAATCAACTCATAAAGAACCCCGCAGTCTTCCTGCATCCGGTCAGGCGGCTGTATAAAAGGAGGAGAAGGAATATGGCAAAACCGATCGCTGCGATCGTCGGACGTCCCAACGTCGGTAAAAGTACGCTCTTCAATAAGCTGGCAGGCACGCGTATCTCCATCGTGGAGGATATCCCCGGTGTAACCCGTGACCGTATCATCTATGAGATCGAGTGGAATGGACGCGCACTGACCATCATTGACACGGGCGGTATCGAGCCGAAGTCGGATGATATCCTGCTCTCGCAAATGAAAACACAAGCGCAGATCGCCATCGATATGGCGGATGTGATCTTGTTTATGGTAGACGGAAAACGAGGTCTTGCACCGGAGGATATTGACATCGCTATGATGCTGAAGCATTCCGGAAAGCCCATCATTCCGATCGTCAATAAGATCGATACCATCGGTGATCTTCCGATGGAATTTTACGAGTTTTACGAGCTTGGCTTTGAGGAGGATCTCATTCCTCTGTCGTCGCTTCACGGTACGGGATCGGGCGATCTGCTTGACCGTGTGCTGGAGCTTTCTCCGTCCGATGAGGACGTCGAAGGGGATGATGATTATATCAAGGTCGCGGTCATTGGTAAACCGAATGTCGGTAAATCCTCGATCGTGAACAGACTGACGGGAGAGGATCGCTGTATCGTTGCTGATATGGCAGGTACGACACGTGATGCGATCGATACCAAGTTTGAAAATGCGTACGGCAAGTTTATTTTTATTGACACGGCAGGGATCCGTCGTCAGTCAAAGGTTGAGGACCGTTTGGAAAAGTTCTCTGTTCTTCGCGCAAAGATGGCAGTGGAGCGTGCGGACGTTTGTCTGATATTGATCGATGCCAAGGAAGGCATCACAGAGCAGGATGAAAAGATCGCAGGTCTTGCCCATGAGGCGGGAAAGGCGTCGATCGTTGTTGTCAATAAGTGGGATGCCATTGAAAAGGACAATTCTACTACGAAGGTCTTTACGGATAAGATCACGCAAGCACTTTCCTATATGCAGTATGCGCCGTTGTGTTTCGTTTCGGCAATGACGGGACTGCGTACGGAGAAGCTGTTTGAGCAGATCACCTACGTATACGAGCAGTCGGTCACCCGTATTTCCACCGGTATGCTCAACGATGTTCTTGCAGATGCAACAGCGCGCGTACAGCCGCCCTCCGATAAGGGTAAGCGCCTGAAAATCTATTATTGGACACAGCAGTCCATCAAGCCGCCTACATTTGTAATCTTCTGTAACGATGCGGAGCTGTTCCATTTTTCGTATCAGAGATATTTGGAGAATCAACTGCGCTCGGTATTCGGCTTCCGCGGAACACCGATCAAGTTCGTTATCCGTCAAAAGGGCGATGACGCGGTATAAGCTTTTTCTCATCGGGTCGTCTTTCGTAAATATTGGTAAAGGAAACGGTATGGAATCGTGTCAGAAATTTTTGTAAAAGGAATCCTTGGAAAATATTTTCTTGAGTCGGTACAATCGAGCTCGCAGGGAATGCTGATATTATATGTTGTGTTGGCATGTGTATTGCCCGCTGCGGTCGGTTATCTGCTTGGCTCTGTCAATTCCGCTGTCTTGATCTCCCGCGTGTTTTACCGTGACGATATCCGTTTGCACGGCTCCAAGAATGCGGGCATGACAAACATGATGCGTACCTACGGAATCGCTGCTGCGATCGGAACACTGATCGGCGATATGCTGAAAACAGTGCTCTCTGTTTTGCTCGGTGCGCTTCTGTTGGCTGAAATGGGGATGTATATCGGCGGATTGTTTTCTGTTTTGGGACATGTCTTTCCTTTGTATTTCCGCTTTAAGGGAGGGAAGGGTGTTGCCTGTGCTGCGGCAATGGTGCTCTGTACAGAGCCGCTGTTGTTCGTGGTCTTGATGCTGTTATTTGTCGGTATCGTTGCGTTGTCCAGATATATTTCTTTGGGCAGCGTCATGTGTATCATGGTGTATCCGTTGTTTTTGAATCGTATGTATCCCGTGCTTCATAAGACGGGCGGTGTTCCGTTTGTTCCGACGGTCGTGTCCTTTGTATTGATGGTCGTGGTTCTCCTGATGCACCGCGAGAACATCCGCAGACTGAGCCGCAAGGAGGAAAGCAAGTTCGAGTTCAAGAAGAGTAAAAAAGCAGAGGAAACGGTCTGCGGTCCGGATCCGGAGGACGGTACGGACGATATGTCACAAAACGGACAAAATGAGCGTATATCGCGAAATAAAAGAAAATGAGCCTTTAACAGATGCGTTGTATATCGTCTGTCAAGGGCAGCTCCGTCGTACTTTGACGGATATGGTTTGGCAATAGAAAGGTTCGGCATAGCAAATATCAATGAGAGTAATTTTAATCGACTGTGCAAAACTTCGTTCCCGTAGAGTGTTTCATGATTATTTGGAAAAGGAACTGAGGCTGCCCTCATATTACGCAAGAAATTTTGAATCACTGTACAATATTCTGCGCATGACAAATCAAACCGATGCGATCACGTTTTGCATCGTTCACAGGGAAAGGGAATCTTCCCGCATGAAGCTGTTTTTCGATGCATTGACAGAGATACTTTTTCAGCTGCAAGCGGAAAATCCCAATATCTGCGTTGTTGAAGAATGATTGAATTCGCAGACAAGCAATTCGAGCGTGCAAAAACGCCTGATACCGAATCGGTATCGGGCGTTTTTGCAACTTGACATATATGGGAGTGTGTGATACAATACATACTGTAGATCTGCAATATGGAGGTTATACATCATATGGTGACGAAAAATGCATATCCGCAGCCGGATGCTGCTCGCGCGGAGTGGCTCAATTTGAACGGCAGGTGGGCATTTTCTGTTATTCCGCAGGGAGAGGAAGCTGCAAAAGAGACGGCAGGGATTGAGGTTCCGTATCCGTGGGGTTCGCCGCTGTCAGGCGTTTCTTGGACAGGAAACGGGATCGGCATCTATCGGAAAACAGTGACATGGAATCCGGAAAAGGAACGAATTTTCCTTCGCTTTGGCGCCGTTGATTATACCTGCGAGGTGACGGTAAACGGTGTAACGGTGGGAAGTCATGTCGGCGGTTATTCATGCTTTGCATTTGACGTGACCGAGGTGTGGGACCGCTGCGGAGAAAACACCATCGAGGTGCGTGCGTGTGACAATGCTGAAACAAATCAGACATACGGTAAGCAGGGATACGGCGATGCGCGCGGTATTTGGCAGACAGTATGGCTGGAGGCACGCCCGTGCGTATATATCGATTCGTTTTTTGTGCAAACAAAGATAGACGGTACGGTTTGTTATCAGGTAAAAGCAGCAGGTAAAGCAGATGGGATGGAGGTCTGTGCGTCGTTTGGTGCGTGTACCGCATCCGCTGCGGTCAGAAACGGAGTCGCTGAGCTTTCGTTTCGGATCGAATCTCCGCGCCTGTGGACACCGGAGGAGCCGAATCTTTATGACGGTATGCTGATGCTTGGGGAGGATACGGTCTATACGTATTTCGGTATCCGAGAGATCGGCACAGGGGTTTTCGGCGACCACGGACATCGGTATATTACGCTGAACGGCAAGCCCTACTATATCAACGGTGTTCTCGATCAATCCTTCAATCCGAAGGGCTTTTTTACGCTGCCCTCCGATGATGACTGCCGAGAGGAGATCCTTCGCTTGAAACGCATCGGTATCAATATGGCACGTATCCATGTCAAGGCAGAGGAGCCCTTGAAGCTATATTGGGCGGATAAGCTCGGCATGCTGATCATGGAAGACATGCCCTGCTTTTGGGGAGAGCCCGAGCCGCAGACCCGTGCGCAATTTGAGGTTGAGATGGAGGAGCAGATCCTTCGTGATCGAAACCACCCGTCGGTCTTTTATTGGGTCATATTCAATGAAACATGGGGCCTGTTCACGGATCGTATCGGGGATGACGGCGAAAAGGTGCGTGAATACCTGCCTGAAACTGCGGAATGGGTCGTTTCCTGCCGGGAGCGTGTCAAGGCGCTTGATCCCACGCGTCTTGTCGAGGATAATTCGGTCTGTGCCCGCGATCATACAAAAACAGATGTCAATACATGGCATTTTTACAGTAACGGATACGAGAAAGTCAAGGCACTTATCGATGATTTTTGTAAAAATGCCTATATTGGAACGCAGGAAAACTATAAGAGCGGTTATACCATGGAGGATGTCCCTTGTATGAACAGCGAGTGCGGCAATGTATGGGGGATTGAAAACAATGCGGGTGACAGCGATATTTCCTGGCAGTATAAGTATATGATCAATGAGTTCCGTCGACAGGACAAGCTTTGCGGCTTTGTATTTACGGAATTTCACGATGTTGTCAATGAGTTTAACGGTTATTATAAGATCGATAATTCCGACAAGGATTTCGGGTACGAGCTGTACGGGATGTCGCTGTGCGATCTTCATGCGCAGGATTACCTCGGCGCAGACCATCCGCCGATGAAGACCGTTTCTGCGGGGGATGTGATCGAGATCCCGCTGTTTGGATCCAGCTTCTGCGACATCCGCCACGGAAAAACCTTGCAGGTCGTATGGCGCATGGAGGTGACGGATGCGGCGGTTGGAGAATATCCCCGCCACTGTGATTCGGGTACGTTTCCTGTTTTGTGGCAGGGATACGGTATGTTCCCTGCAGGTACCGTTTGTGTGACTGCGCCGGATGCGGACGGTGTTGCGCTTTTGTCGTGGGCACTGATGGACGGAGAAGAGACCGTTATGCGAAACGGTGTACTGTTTGATGTTATCAAGCATCGGGAGGACGTGCTCTCCGTTGCTGTATCCGCATGTGAGGCGGACGGCTTTGCGCGGGCATTTACCGTACAGAGCGGAAATAAGCAGAACGGCCTTGGAGAGGGATCGTTCTCTTATCGGATCAAGTGTGCGGATATTCCCGGATGGTGGAATGCGAATGATGTGCATATCCTTTTTGAAGCCTCGACCCGTGCTCCGATGACACATGATCTGCCCGATCATACGACGGATGAGGGCAGTGCGGATATGAATTATATGCTTGGGTATCGCTGTGATCCGAGTGCCAATGCCAATACCTTCACACAGACCGACGAGATTCGGTATCCCGGTACGGTCGAGGTACTCATCGACGGTAGTGCCATCGGACAGCTTGTTCTGCCTGACAGTCCTGCCGATTCCCGCGGTGCACTGTCGCATCATTATCAAGCGGCAGATACGCGCCTGGATGAGGCTGGATCGTATGGCTATTACTGTGATGTGCGGATCCCCTCCTCGCATTTACTGAAGCTTCGTGAAAAAGAATCCTTTACGCTGACGCTCCGTGCAGTCGGTACACACGGGCTGTCTGTTTTCGGACGAAAGAGCGGCCGCTACGCCATGGATATTCTTGTTGCTGCAAAATAAGAATGTATGCGCAGCGTTCTGAAATAAAACGCTGTATTTGCTGTGATCGATGGGATACCAAAACGGATGTCCTGCGATCACAGCAGTTTTTTGCAGCAGACAGCACGCATCTTTATTAAGTATTAACATTTTGTTAAATATCCGTTCACCCTCTTGAAAAAGCACAGGAATATGGTATAATTATGGCACATATTGTTATTGCATTTTGGGTACACGCGCATCTACAGTCATATGAACACAAACACGTACTCGAAATGTTATTTTTATAGCATAATGCAATCAAGTGATTGCTTGATGCATTAAAATGAAAAGAAAGGAAATGAAAGACCCATGGAAATTTTGTATGAGAATCTTTTGCAGATGGATTGGCGTTACCTTGTCATGTGGGCGATCGGCGGCATTCTGATCTATCTAGCGATCAAGAAAGATATGGAACCGACGCTTCTGCTTCCCATCGGCTTTGGCGCGATCCTCGTCAACCTTCCTAACTCCGGTGCAGTTACACAGCCGGGTTCGTTTGAGGAGGGCGCACTGACTACACTGTTTGAGGCGGGCATTGCAAATGAGCTGTTCCCCCTGATCCTGTTCATCGGTATTGGCGCGATGATCGACTTCGGTCCGCTGCTTTCCAATCCTAAGCTGATGATCTTCGGCGCTGCCGCACAGTTCGGTATCTTTTTCACATTGTGTCTGACATCGATGTTTTTTGACATCAACGATGCGGCATCCATTGCCATCATCGGTGCAGCTGACGGTCCTACCGCGATCGTTGTTGCAAATAAACTGAATTCGGCGTACCTCGCTCCCATCATGGTTGCGGCATATTCGTACATGGCACTTGTACCGATCATTCAGCCGCCCGTTATCAAGCTGCTTACGACAAAGAAGGAACGTCAGATCCGCATGGATTATGTCGGCCGCGAGGTCTCCAAGACCACAAAGATCCTGTTCCCGATCATCATTACCGTGATCGCGGGTCTTGTTGCGCCTGCATCTGTCGCTTTGGTCGGATTCTTGATGTTCGGTAATCTGATCCGTGAGTGCGGTGTTTTGAATTCGCTTTCCGAAACCGCACAGAAGGTCTTGGCGAACCTGATCACCATCTTCCTCGGTATTACGATCGCATCTCAGATGACTGTGGACAAGTTCCTCAATCCTCAAACCTTCCTGATCCTCGGACTTGGATTGTTTGCATTCATTTTCGACACTGCCGGCGGTGTGTTGTTTGCAAAGCTTCTGAATCTGTTCCTGAAGAAAAAGATCAACCCGATGATCGGTGCCGCAGGTATTTCCGCATTTCCGATGTCAGGCCGTATCGTTCATAAGATGGGACTTGAGGAGGATCCGCAGAATTTCCTTCTGATGCATTCCATCGGTGTTAACGTCTCCGGTCAGATCGCATCCGTTATTGCGGGCGGCTTGATCCTGAACTTCTTTATGGCGTGAAGGAGGTAATGAAGAAATGCTGAAAAATCTTATTATGACGGCGGTCGATACGGACGCACTGAGCACAGCTGCAGAGTCTGTTGCGGAAACCGTTGGTGGGGCAGCTCAGTCCTCATTTACCTTTATGCCGGGTGAGTTTGTCAAGAACCTCTCTTATATGGGAACCGGCATGCTTTCGATCTTTATTGTTATTGGTGTGATCGCAATTGCGATCTCTGCATTGGACCGTGTTGTTCGCTCGGCAAGCAAAAAATGATCCGGTTTTGAATAGGAAAAAAGACGGTATACCGTGTGCGGTATACCGTCTTTTGTTATGTCGAATATCAGCTTTGTACTTTTTTGGGATCCTTATGAAGATCGCCTGAAAGGAAACGCATCGAGCGCTCAACGGCATCCTTTGCATCGTACCAGGGCTCTTCATCGTAGCGGTAGTCAAACTTTTTGCAGAACCAGGAAACATCCTCATTGAGCTTATTCAAATATCGGAGCTCAAGCTCGGACAGCGCCTCATAGAAGGAGGAGAAGACCTTTTTGTTCATGTGTCTGCGTGCTTCCGAAAGGAACATACGGTAATGCGGCAGACAGAAATAGGGCTGAGCCGCTGTCTTTTCGCGGAATTCTCTCTCGAATTCCCAAAGGTAAACGGCGGTGTTCATCATTTTATTGAAGGAAAAGGAGATACGGGAACAAACATAGCAGCTGTTCTCCAGCTTTTCGAGCTTTTCCTCCTGCGCGACACCCGCGCTCTTCATCGTCAAAAGCTTGCCCTTTTGTCCCTTTGCAATCTCTGCAAGATGACTTTCCAAGATCAATCCCATGCCGAGACGATTCTTGCGGACGAACATCATCTTGAAATGTGTGTCACAAAAGCCCTGTGCATTGGTTTCGATACGAACGTCAGGCTCCATCATGGCAGCGCCGAGAATACGGTCGAGCTCTGCCTCCTCGAGGTTATTGTAAAGGGTGCAGAAGGGACAGCCGCAGGACGGGTCCTCCTGCGATTTTTCAAAGGCTTCGTTTACGGGTATGGTATAGATCTTTTCCGGCATGATTGACTCCTTTATTCATCAACTATTCATCAACGGATGGAGATCCGTCGTTTTCGTCGGCATCGGAATCGGCACGCATGCCCTCAAGCACAAGCGTGTCAATATCAAGAAATGCTTGGGTCGCCATGGAGCCGTTACAGTGAATGATGTGGCGGGCACCGCAGCGTCTGCAGCCGACATAGATCCGATCACGGTCGCATACAACGTCATATTCTCCGCTTTCCCCGTGTTCAGTGCAGCGACAGACGATCTTGTTGTCTGCCTCCAATTCCTTGACAACGAACAGCACCATATCATAAATGTGATTGTCTGTAAAATTGACGTCACTGAAGGATGCTTCATCGACATCCCCGTCGGAATCAGATGCGTTTTGCAGCAGGTCCTCAAGTGTGGCATCGTCATATCCTGCTTCTTGCAGAAGGGAAAGGATCTGCTTCTCCGATTCCTCCAATGCATCGATCACCGCGTCCTTATGTCCGATGAAGCAGATATCAAGACCGGTCATGCCGCAGGGAATGGTATAGATGGACTGATCGAAGAATGCGGCGTGAGAAATGACATACTGATGCGGCTTGGGACAGAACATACAAGGCACGGTCAAACGGAGCTTGCCGTCATTCGTTTTCTGAATGATCAGTTCGCTTTTCTGACAGTCACATTTGAGCTTGATCATATCGCCGGAGAGGGAGAATACACCGACCATTGCAAGGATACCGGAGGCACAGTGCGGGCAGCGGTATGCGATCGTGGATTCTGTATTTTTCAATACCATGGATGGGGTTCCTCTTTTCTTATATGCGTGGTTTAACGGGTACGGCTGCTTCTGTACAGACCGGAAAGCAGAAGGATCGCCGCGAGAAGCGAAGCGATGACGACGATAAAGCCTGCGATCATGTTTGTTGTGATCGGAATACCTGCAATCGAGGGGGCAGAGGTATCACTGTTCTCTGATCCGGTTGTATCGTCGGACTGTACGGGCTGCTTCTCGGTATTGGCTGCGGTTGTATCGGGCGGTGTTGTTCCGTCCGGGATCTCCTCTGTGTTCGGTTCATCGACAGAGGGGGCATTGACAGACATGAAGGATTCGAGCAGGTTTTGCTCCGCAAATGCCTGATGCCAGATCTCGTGACCGAGCTCGGGATATACGACGTATGTGATCGGGCATTGATAATCGGTGATCAGAAGATCGGAAAGCGAACGGACGGAGTCTGCCGGCGTTACAGGATCATTTTCGGATAAAAAGGCAAAGATACGTGTGTTCTCGAATACCGAAGCATCCTTCGCATTTTCGATGGTGATGGAGGTCGTTCCGGCAAGCAGATATGCTGCGGCAATGGGGAACATTCCTTCCTCGTTTTGCATGGCGATCAGCTCATATCCTGCGCTTGCTCCCATGGAAAGACCGCCGATCAGGATACGGCTTGTGTCAATGGGCAGTGTGAGAATATGCTTTGTAACGAGATCGATGAGCAGATCGAGATACAGTCCGTCATTTCCCGTCCACGTTGCATCGGCAGGACACTGAGGGGCAAGGATAATGAAATCGTTGTTATACTCGGAATTGCTCAAAAAGGTACTCATTAAGCCGTTCTTATTATCGTCTGCGATATGCGTGACACAGTCATCTCCGCGCAGGTCCTCGTCATGCAGCCAGATCAAAAGACCGTATTTCTTGTCCTCAGGTACGGTCGGTGTGTCATCCGGTGCGTTTTCGCTTCCTGTACTGTCATCGGTATCCGCAGCATTGTCTGCACCTTGGGGGAAGAGTGCCGCAATGGCATCGGGGAGATAAATGCGGTAGGGGAGGATCGCATCCGCAGAAATATCGGTGTTTTTATAAGCGTGTGAATCCATAACGTTCAGAAGGTTCACGGCAGCGGCGTTTGCGGATACGCAGAACATACAGAAAATGGTGATGATACAGCAGATACAGATCGTTCTCTTGGAAGAATTACGGTTTTTCATTTTTTTGAAACATCCTTTCCATGGTGATTATTTTTGGCTGTCGCGAAATGCTTGTCATATCTGTCCTTTTTGTCTGTTGACTTGCCATGCGGATTGTTTGGATTCTTGAAATACTGAAAATAGCCGCAGGGGATCATACCGTTATAGAGCTTACGAACCTTATCGGCACGTTTTCCGTAATCGGTCTCAAAGGTTGGAGACGAGGAGAGAATATAGATCTGCCAACGGTCGAGGGTGGCGAAATGCCGTCCCATATTGCGATAGAGCAGCTTGACGCTTTCTTCTGTCATCAAGCGCTCACCGTACGGCGGATTGCATACCACAGTACCGCGCCGTCCGCCCGTTTGAATACGAAGCGCATCGTGATGAAAGGTACGGACGATCTTTTGCATCCCGGCACGGACAACGTTGTCCTGTGCGATCTGCACCATGTCACGGTCGATGTCTGATGCCCATGCTTCAAATGCGGTGTCGAGCTTCTGCAGATCGTGCGCCTCCTCGCGCGCCTGCTTCCAAACCGCTTCTGGGAGATCATAGAAATCCTCCGATGCAAATCTGCGGTAAAGACCGGGTGCCGTTTTGGTCATATAGAGCGCAGCCTCAAGCGGAATCGTTCCAGAGCCGCAGAAGGGATCCCAGAAAAGGACGTCCTCTCGCGGACGTGCGATGCGCACCATTGCCGCCGCAAGCGTTTCGCGAAGCGGGGCGGCCCCTGCCGCGGGACGGTAGCCGCGCTTGTGGAGTGCGGCTCCGGAGGTATCGATCATCAGGGTAATATGATCGTTGAAGAGGAAGAATTCGATCTGATATTTGACACAGTCCTCAGGGAACACAGAGATGCCGTACACGCCGCTGAGACGGTCGACGACTGCCTTTTTGATGATCGATTGACAATCGGGAACGCTGTACAGCTTGCTGCGGATGGCGTGACCCTTGACGGGAAATGCGTCGTCGCATCCGATCCATTCCTCCCACGAAAGCTTTTTGGTATTATCGTACAGCTCTGTGAAGGAGTATACATCGAAATCGCCGATAACGAGATATACGTGTTCGGCGCAGGAAAGCCAAAGATTGCAGCGTGCAATGGCACCGATATCGCCGCGGAAGGTGATCCGTCCGTCAATGGTGGATATACGGGTATACCCAAGTGCGTCGATCTCCTCACCGACAAACCGCTCCAAGCCGAAAAGGCATGTTGCGACATATGTGTACTCTGCTGCCATGTACTCACTGCTCCTTGCTTTGGTCATTGCGGCTGTATAAAAGCCGAATATATACATACACAATATATTCTACCATATATTTCTATATTTTTCAATGGAAATTGAAAAAAATTCCATGCCTCTTGCAATTTGTGCGCGGAAGAGGTATAATATATACATAGATGGCAGCGGGGGATCCTTTGGATTGCCTGCCGTTTGCCGTTGTATAAAAACGGCTGAGCCCTGTGCCTGTCGGAAAAAAGAAAGGCGCCTTGGATATCGGACATCGGGGCGATTGGATCATGGCAGATATTTTTGATTTGTTTCGTAAGATAGAGAACAGCACGCCTGCATCGGGTGCACCGATCCGTTTTATGATCGTCGGACTGGGAAACCCCGGAGCAGCATATGTGAGAACCCGGCACAATGTCGGATTTGTTGCGATCGATGCGTTGGCGAAGGAGATCGGATGTAAGATCGACCGTGCAAAATTTCATGCACTGATCGGTGAAGGTAGGATCGGGGACGAGCGTGTTCTGCTCTGCAAGCCTCAGACATTCATGAATGCGTCCGGAAAGGCGGTCCGCGAGGCGGCAAGCTTTTATAAGATCGACCCATCTCATATCATCGTCTATTCCGACGATATTTCCCTTGCGCCCGGAAGACTGCGCGTCAGACGGGACGGCTCTGCGGGCGGACATAACGGCTTGAAGAGCCTGATCGAATGCCTTGGTACACAGAATTTTCCCCGTATCAAGATCGGTGTCGGACAGAAGCCTGCTCCTGAATACGATCTTGCAGATTGGGTGGTCGGAAAGCTTCCCGATGCGGATGCGGATGCTGTTGATGCGCGCATGAAGGATCTTATTGCGGGAACACGTGCGCTGATCGCAGACGACCTTGACCTTGCAAGCCGTATCTGCAATCAAGCGGCGGACAAGGGCAGATGATGCATCGTGCGGTACCATCCGTCTCTGACGGAAGATCGGAGGAATTGTTGTGACAGAAGGTCACCTGATGCTTTTACAGGATATGGTACGGCAGGAAAAGGAATATGCGGCAATCCTGCAGACGTACCGTATGCAGCGCCTGGAGAGAACACAGCACCCGCTTTTGATCACGGGTCTGTCCGAGGGCGCAAGAGATGTGTTTTATGCCGCAATGATCGCGGATCTTCGGGAGTTGTCGCCCGATAAGCCGCTTCTGTGTATTCTTCCAGATGAAAAAGAGCAGTTGAAATTACAGACGGTTCTCACAGAGGCCGGCCTTCGCGTATGTATATTTCCGTTCCGCGATTTTGTGTTTCATAATGTTACCGCCTCCCGTGAGTATGAGCACGAGAGGCTTTCGGCGTTATGTGCGATCCTTTCCAACAGCTGTGATGCAGTTCTTGCAGTTCCCGATGCGGCGCTGCAGTATACGGTGCCGAAAACGTGGCTTGAGGATCGGACAATGACGATCTCCGCCGATGCGGAATACGATCTGGAAAAGCTGACACAAATGCTGATCGATGCGGGATACACAAGGAGCGAGCTTGTGGACGGCGTCGGAGAGTTTGCCGTCAGGGGCGGAATTCTGGATGTCTATCCTGCGCTCAGTGCGCATCCTGTTCGCATGGAGTTTTTTGGCGACGAGATCGACCGTATGTGCTATTTTGATGTGCTGACACAACGTAATCTGGAACGGATCACGACGTGCTTTTTGCCGCCTGCACGGGAATTGTGCCCCGATGCGGAACAGAAAAAGCAGCTGCGTACGCTGATCGGACGGCAGCTTGACCGATGTCGGACAGAGGCGGGGAAAACAGCACTTTCTTTGGAATGTGAGGCGCTTGACGGCGGTACGGAGCCGGGCTTTCTCGACAAATATATCGCGTATCTGTATCCCGAGCATGTTTGCCTTTTGGACTATTTTTGCGATGACAGCGTAGGACGCGCGGATGCGCCGGTCCTTCTTGTTGACAGCGGAGGCATCAGAGAACGTCTGCGTGCGGCGGAATATCATGTACGTCAGTCAATCACAGAGCTTTTGGAAATGGACGCGATCTCTGCAAAATATGCGGAGTATACCCGTTGGCCTGCGGATTTTGAGCATTTTATCAATAGCTGTCCCGCGTTGCTTTGCGATGCGTTTGCCTCGGGCATCAAGGAAAAGCTTTCGGGCATTTTTACCTTCCGCTCCAAGCAGCTTGTATCTTATACGGACAGCTACGAGACGCTGTGTGAGGACGTCCGCGGCTATCGGGCGGAAAAGTATTATATGCTGCTTTTGACGGAAAACGAGTATTCTGCCAAAAATCTTCGAGACAGTCTGTATGACGATGAGATCACATCCGTCATTGCCGATGCGGATACGCTGAAGCTTTCGGACATGACAAGAGGTGTCCCGACGATCCTTTGGGGACATGATGCGCTCGGATTTGCGTTTTCCGAAAGCCGTTTTGCGGTTCTTTCCACATATCCCGGACATTCTGCCTATGCGAGAGCAATTTCCGTCCGGGCAAAACGCAACAAGAAAAAGACGAGTGCGGCGGAAAAGATCCTGTCTTATGCGGATCTGACGGTCGGTGATTATGTTGTTCACGTCAATCACGGTATCGGTCAGTACATGGGAATTCAGACCATGCAGAACATCGACGGTACGAGCCGCGATTATGTAAAGATCCAATATGCGGGAAAGGATGCGTTGTATCTGCCCTGTGAGCAGCTTGATATGATCTCCAAGTATATCGGTGCGCACGCTGATGACGGACTGCTCAAGCTTTCGAAGATGGGCGGAGTAGAATGGGTCAAAACGAAGGCGCGTGTCAAGGCATCTGCAAAGAGTATGGCAAAGGAGCTGATTGCGCTGTATGCATCAAGACTGCGCCGTCCCGGCTTTGCATTTGCGGCGGATGACGATATGCAAAGAGCCTTTGAGTCGATGTTTCCTTTTGAGGAGACGGACAGTCAGGTCGATGCCATTGCGGAGATCAAGGCGGATATGCAGCGGGCAGTGCCGATGGACCGTATCCTTTGCGGTGATGTCGGATACGGAAAGACGGAGGTTGCGCTGCGTGCTGCGATGAAGGCGATCGAAAACGGAAAACAGGTCGCGTTTCTCGTTCCGACAACGATCCTTGCGCTGCAGCATTATCAGACGATTCTGTCTCGTTTCCGCGGACTTCCCGTTCATGCAGAGGTTCTGTCCCGTTTTCGGACACCCAAGCAGCAGGAGGAGATCCTGCGCCGCTTGCGGCGAGGTGAGATCGACCTGATCGTCGGTACACACCGGCTTGTTTCCAAGGATGTCGTGTTCCGAGATCTCGGCCTTGTGATCATCGATGAGGAGCAGCGCTTTGGCGTTGCACATAAGGAAAAATTGAAAACGATGGCGGAGAACATTGACTGCCTGATGCTTTCGGCAACACCGATCCCGCGTACATTGAATATGGCGATGTCGGGGATCCGCGATATGAGTATTCTTGATGAAGCACCGGGTGACCGCGTGCCCGTTCAGTCTTATGTGCTTGAATATGATGAGATCATTCTCGGCGAGGCCGTCAAGAAGGAGCTTCGGCGCGGCGGACAGGTCTTTTGGCTGCATAACCGTGTTGAGGATATCGATTCGTGTGCTGCAAGGGTGTCCATGCTTGCGCCCGATGCGGTGATTGCCGTTGCGCACGGCAAAATGGAGAAGGAGGAGATCTCCGATATCTGGCAGCGTGTGCTCACGGGTGAGGTCGATATTCTGATTGCGACGACGATCATAGAAACAGGTATCGATGTTCCGAACGCAAATACCTTGGTCATTGAGAACGCAGATCGTATGGGGCTTTCTCAGCTGCATCAGATCCGCGGACGGATCGGGCGGTCCTCCCGTCGTGCATATGCATATTTTACCTATCCGAGAGGGAAGGTTCTGACGGAAATCGCCTCCAAGCGTTTGCAGGCGATTCGCGAATATACTGAGTTCGGCTCGGGCTTCAAGATCGCAATGCGTGACCTTGAGATCCGAGGTGCGGGTGATCTGCTCGGCGCGCAGCAGCACGGTCACATGGACAGCGTCGGATACGATCTTTATATCAAGCTTCTGAATGAAGCGATCCTGGAAGAGCGCGGCGGTGTGACTGTTCAGAAAACGGATGCCGTCATTGATCTTTCTCTGGATGCGTATCTCCCTGAACGGTATGTGCGCTCGGGTGCACAGCGTATCGATCTCTATAAAAAGATCGCGGCGGTGGAAACGCTTGAGGATAAGACCGATATTCTTGATGAAATGAAGGATCGCTTCGGTACACCGCCGAAGGCGGCGGTAAATCTTGTGGAGGTGGCATATCTCCGCACACTTGCATCTGTTCTCTGCATAGAACGGGTCGAGGCAAGGGAGTCGACGGTCTCCTTCTATCCTGCAATATTTGATGCACAGGCGTGGAGCAGCTGCGCAAAGCTTCTCGGAGGGGAAAAGGAGACAAAGGGGACAAAGGAGACTGCATCTGCTGCCAATGCTGCAGGAAAAAGGTCCGCAGATGCGGGCGTACGGTACGCAACTCCGCTTGCCCGTGCGGCGGCAATGGCAAAGGCGGGCGCGGAGAAAAAACGTGCTTCGGGGAATCCTGCAGGCACTGAAATGTCCAATGCCGTTATCCGACTGACGTTATCCTCCGGAAAAAAGCCGTGTATTCACGCAAAGCTTCCGCGCGGGATGGGACTGCTTGCAGGGATGGAGGCGGTGCTCTGCGCATATCGGAGGACACAGACGGAGGATGTGTGACCTCTTGACAATAAGGACGATTTCTGATACACTATAATCAATCGAAAAATCAAAGATAAACGAACGAAAGGGAGGCTTCGTTCCAACGAAGCCGGGGTACTTTATCATGGAATACACATGGGATTTATCGATACTTTATGAGGATTTTTCCGATCCTTGCTTTGCAAAGGATATGGAGGCGCTTGATGAGGCAGTTGCGGCAGTCAATGCCTTTGCTGCAGAAGCGGAATCTTATGAGGCAAAAGCATTGATCGAAACGTTTTTGTCTCTGAGCGAGCGTGTTAGCACTCTCGTCAACAAACTGTATATTTATACCAGCCTGCGTTCCTCAACCAATACCGCCGATATGGAGGCAGCAGGTATTGCAGGACAGCTTCAGGTCAAAATGAGCATGATGGCGGCAGCGGATGCAAAGCTGCAGAAATGTATCGCTTCCATTGAGGATCTTGAGACGATCATTGATGCGGATCCCGCATTGGAGGAATACCGCTATCTTTTGACACATATCAAGGAGGATAACCGGTATCTTCTGACGGCACAGGAGGAGGCGCTGTTTGCGCGCATGAATATTTCGGGCGCATCCGCATGGAGCGATATGCGCGAGTATCTGACAAGTACCCTGAAAACACTGTACCGCGGTGAGGAGCTCACGCTCACAGAGGTACGCAATCTTGCCTACGATGCCGACGGCAGCGTTCGTCGCGATGCATATGAGGCGGAGCTTGCCTGCTATGATAAGGTCAAGGATGCGGTCGCGTTTGCGCTCAATTCCATCAAGCAGCAGGTCATCAGTGAATGCGAGATGCGTGGATATGCGTCTGCCTTGGACAAGACACTGAAGAGCTCTCGTATGAAGCGGCAGACATTGGATGCGCTGCTTTCTGCTATGGTGGATTATCTTCCGCATTTCCATAAGTACCTTCGCGCAAAGGCAAAGGCTCTCGGTCATGAGGGCGGATTGCCATGGTGCGATCTGTTTGCACCGATGGGCAGCAACAACAAAAAGTACACCGTTGAGGAGGCAAAGGACTATCTGCTGACGATTTTTGCCGATTTTGACAGTGAGCTGCACGATATGGTCCGCGCATCGTTTGAGGAAAGACGCATTGACTTCTTCCCGCGCAGCGGCAAGGTTGGCGGCGCCTTTGACTGCGGTGTCCCTACGGCAAAGCAGAGCCGTGTCCTGACCAATTTTGACGGAGCATTCGGCGATGTTGTCACGCTTGCACATGAGCTCGGACATTCCTTCCATGACAAGATGGTATTTGAGCATTCGATCCTGACACAAGATTATTCCATGCCCGTTGCGGAAACGGCATCGACCTTCAATGAGGTCCTTGTGATCGAGTCTGCCATTGCACGCACAACGGATAAGGGCGAAAAGCTTTCGCTGATCGAGAGTCAGCTTCAGGATGCAACGCAGATCATCTGCGATATTTATTCCCGTTACCTGTTTGAGACATCCGTTTTTGAGAACCGTACAAGCGAGTTCATGAATTCGGACAGGCTGTGCGAGCTGATGCTGCAGGCACAGAAGACGGCATACGGAGACGGTCTTGATGAGAGCACGCTGCATCCGTATATGTGGGTATGTAAGGGCCACTATTACAGCGGAGGATTGAGCTTCTACAATTTCCCCTATGCATTCGGCGGTTTGTTTGCGCGCGGTCTGTATGCAAAGTACCGGGCTGAGGGAAAGACGTTTGTCGATGTATATAAGAAGATGCTCTATGCAACATCCGTTTGCGACGTCGAGGATGCGGCGATGATCGCGGGAATCGATCTGACCGAGAAATCCTTCTGGGAGAGCGGACTGCAATCTCTTGCTGAGGAAATTGACCTGTTCTGTTCGCTTTTGGACGAATAAGATACACTTGAAAATGATAAAATATACATCTTTTGTGCATAAAGCAGGGCGGATCATGCATAATTCGACGCGGAATGCCTTTGGGGCTTCGTCCCTTTCAAATCGCTTGAACTGCGTTGAAAAACCTATTTGTGCAAGTTTACGGAAAGTGGTTTGGAAAGATGTATATTTTCGTCACACTGCATCTTGTGTTTTTTTCAATCGTGGTGTATAATTATACTATACAAATATTGCATACCGATTTCCGTACAGAGACCGGGCGGTATGACAGAGAAAGAGGTTCATTATGAAAAAAGAAGATATCAAAAAAGTAGTGCTTGCATATTCGGGAGGCTTGGATACCTCCATTATCATTCCGTGGTTGAAGGAAAACTACAATAACTGCGAGGTTATTGCGGTTTCCGGAAATGTCGGTCAGGGAACAGAGCTCGACGGTCTCGAGGAAAAGGCACTGAAAACGGGTGCATCCAAGCTTTATATCGAGGACCTGAGAGAGGAATATATTACGGATTACATTTGGCCTTGCTTGAAGGCAGATGCAAAATATGAGGATTACCTTCTCGGAACCTCTCATGCACGTCCCTGCATTGCAAAGCGTATCGTTGAGATCGCGATCGCAGAGGGAGCAGATGCGATCTGCCACGGATGTACAGGTAAGGGCAATGACCAGGTACGCTTTGAATTGACCATCAAGGCATTTGCGCCCAATATGGCGATCATCGCTCCCTGGCGTGAATGGGATATCAAGTCCCGTGACGAGGAGATCGATTACGCAGAGGCACACAACATCCCCCTCAAGATCAACCGCGAGACCAACTATTCCAAGGATAAGAACATTTGGCACCTCTCCCATGAGGGTATGGATCTTGAAAGTCCCGCAAATGAGCCGCAGTACGGAAAGGAAGGCTTCCTTGAGCTTGGCGTTTCCCCCGAAAACGCACCCGATGTCCCCACGTATGTTACCATCCATTTTGAGAAGGGCGTTCCTACAGCTGTCAATGGCGAGGAAATGGCTCCCATTGCGTTGGTCGAGTATTTGAACAAGATCGGCGGAGAGAACGGTATCGGTCTTCTCGATATCGTTGAAAACCGTCTTGTCGGTATGAAGAGCCGCGGTGTATATGAGACACCCGCAGGTACGATCCTGTATAAGGCGCACAATGTTCTCGAAACGATCACGCTTGATAAGGAGACCTTCCACTTCCAGCAGGCAATGATCGCGCCGAAGATGGCAGATCTCGTTTATAACGGTCAGTGGTTCACACCCCTTCGCGAGGCACTCTGTGCATTCGTCGATCAGACACAGCAGAGAGTTACCGGTGATGTTAAGCTGAAGCTCTACAAGGGTAATTTGATCAATGCCGGTGTCACCTCTCCCTACACGCTGTACGATGAACAGACAGCGTCCTTCGGTGAGGATGAGGATTATAACCAGGCGGATGCTGCGGGCTTTATCAACCTGTTTGGTCTTCCGATCAAGGTCAAGGCGAAATTGGACGCGGAACGCAGCAAGTAATTTCAATAAAAGCGGGGCTGTTTGCATGAATCTGTGAGCAGCCCTTGATTTGCTTTCTAAAGGAGATATACATTATGAAAATGTGGGCGGGAAGATTTTCCAAAGACGTTGACAGCCGTGTCAACGATTTCAATTCATCCATCTCATTTGACCACCGTATGTATCGAGAGGATATTCGCGGCAGCATCGCGCACGCGACGATGCTTGGCGACTGCGGGATCATCGACCGTGCAGAGTCGGAAAAGATCGTCGAAGGACTCAAAGGGATCCTTGCTGACCTGGAGAACGGTACGTTAGAGATCGATTTGGCCGCTGAGGACATCCATATGTTTGTAGAGGAGGTCCTGACAAAGCGGATCGGAGATACCGGAAAGAGGCTGCATACTGCGCGCTCCAGAAACGATCAGGTTGCGCTTGATATCCGCATGTACTGTAAACGCGAGATCCGTGAGATCCAGACGCTTGTCCGCCGCTTGCTCGGTGCGATCGCGGATAAGGCTGAGGCGCACGCGGATACGGTGATGAGCGGTTACACACATCTGCAGCGTGCACAGCCTGTTACCTTTGCGCATTATATCCTTGATTATGCACAGATGCTGATGCGTGACCTTTCCCGCTTGGACGATGCGTACCGCCGCACCGATGTGATGCCGCTCGGCTCAGGTGCGCTTGCATCGACGACTTATCCCATCGACCGCGAGCAGGTAGCGGCGCTTCTGGGATTTCCCGCTGTTACCATGAATTCCATTGACGGCGTATCCGACCGTGATTTTGTGATCGAGCTTGCATCCGCACTTTCGATTCTGATGATGCATATGAGCCGTTTCTCCGAGGAGATCATTCTCTTCTGCTCGGGAGAGTTTGCGTTCTTGGAGCTGGATGATGCTTTTTCGACCGGATCCTCTATTATGCCGCAGAAAAAGAACCCTGACGTTGCTGAGCTTGTGCGCGGCAAAACAGGACGGATCTACGGTGATCTGCAGACCTTGCTTGTAATGATGAAGGGCCTTCCGCTTGCATATAACAAGGATATGCAGGAGGATAAGGAGGCAATTTTCGATGCCATCGACAATACAAAGATCGCCATTGAGGTGTTCTGCGGAATGTTTGAAACGATGACGGTGAAAAAGGAACGTCTTCGTGCGGCGGCATCGGGCGGATTTATCAACGCAACGGACTGTGCAGACTATCTGGTCAAGCACGGTATGCCGTTCCGTGCGGCATATAAGATCGTCGGCGGTATCGTTGCATACTGTATTGCAAACGAAAAGACGCTTGAGGGCATGACACTCGAGGAATATCGCTCCTTCTCCGAGATTTTTGATGAGACGATCTTTGATGCGATCAGTCTTGAGACCTGTGTCAACGGCCGTTCTGTTATCGGCGGTCCCGCAAAGGATTCTGTGCTTGCACAGATCGCAGCAGTCAGAGAGGTCCTTCGCGCATGAAAAAGGATCTGTATTTTTCGGCAAAGGATGGCGTTCATCTGTACCGTCTCTGTGAGGATGGAACGCTGCAGCCCAGAGAGCATTTTCCGTATGATGAGGTCATGTATCTTGCGTATGAGGGCGGACGGATGTTTGTCCTGCTTCGTGCCCCCGGGGAGCCGGAGGATGAGAACAGTGCAGTCATTCCCGTTTATACGGATCCGAACGGTTATCTGATCGATCCGTGTCCCTCGCTTTCCACACAGGGACGTGTCGGCTGTCATCTGTCGCTTGTCGGCGATGCGGTGTATGCCGCAAATTATGTGTCGGGCAGTATTTCCAAAATGCCCCTCGACGGAAGCGGGATCACAACGGTCACGCACGAGGGCAGGAGTGTGCATCCGACAAGACAGGATAAGCCTCATACCCATTATATCGCGCCCACACCGGACGGTAAATACCTTGCGGTCACCGATCTCGGTCTTGACAAGATCTTTGTTTATGATATGGACCTGCGTCCGATTTCCGAGGTAATGCTTCCTGCGGGAAGCGGTCCCCGTCATTTGGCATATTCGTCGGACGGACAATATGCGTACTGTGCAGATGAGCTGTCTGCGATGGTTTCTGTCCTTTCGTACAGTGACGGCAGATTTACTTATCTTGCCGATTACGATTCGCTGCCGGAAAATGCGCGCGCATCGATTGAAAACAATAACATTTCCGCTGCGATCCGTTTTTATGACGGTTATGTATATGTCTCCAGCCGCGGACATGATTCTGTTACGGTCTTTCGTGCAGACGGCGCTCATCTTTTGCGATTGATGACATTTTCATGCGGCGGTGCATATCCGCGTGACATCGATCTGTTTGGAGATCACCTTGTTTGTACCAACGAGCGCTCCGATTCTGTAACGGTTTTCCGACTGTCAAAGGATCGGGACAGCGCGGAGCAGGTTTGCGAGGTGGCGGGTATCCCCGCACCGATCGCAGTGTTGGGATTAGATGTGTAACGATACACATAGCAAAAACAATCATTGAGGTACTATATGATCAGACCCATTCGTGAAAGTGATGTCCCCGCGTGCGTGGATATTTACAATCATTATATCTGTAATACCACCTATTCCTTTGAAACAGAAGCGCTGACTTGCGATTCCTTTCTTGAGCGTGTCAAGCGTATCTCCGCAGATTATCCGTACCTTGTCTATGAGGATGAGGAGAGCGGTTTGATCCTGGGATATGCATATCTGGACCGTTTTTCGGAGAGAGGGGCTTATCGCTTTACCTGCGACCTTTCGATCTATGTTTCGTCTGATGTGCTTGGGCAAGAGATCGGATATCGGCTTTACGATGCCATTGAAAAACAGGGAATTGCGTGCGGCTTCTATAACATCATTGCAATTGTGACATCGGAAAACGAAAGAAGCATGCGTTTTCATGAACGCCAGGGGTTTGTCTGTGCGGCGCAGTTTGATGATGTTGCGTTTAAGCACGGGAGGTGGCTTGGCGTCCGATATTATCGAAAGACGGTAAGACAGGCAGTCGGTGTACCCAAAGAGCCGTGCTTGCAGAACTTGACTGGGGGTGCATGAAAATGATAACCGATTGCTATGATCCGGATTCTGCGGCAAAGATCGAACCGAAGACGAAAGCGGATGCACCTTCCGTCGATGCCTGCATCGTAACGTTTTCCTATCGGATAGAGGAATATGTACTGAAAAGCTATCCCTGCCGAAAGATCGGCGAGATTTCTTTTGTAACGGGTGTCACGCCGATTTGGGAGATTTCATATCGGGATAAGCGATTCGCTTTTTTCAAAACATATGTTGGCGCACCTGCTTGTGTCGGGACAATCGAGGATGCACAATGTGAGATTCGTACCGATCGGTATATTCTGTTCGGGGGGTGCGGCTGTCTTGACCGTGAGATCACGCGGGGACGGGTGATTGTTCCGTCTGCTGCCTGGCGTGATGAGGGGACCTCCTATCATTATGCACCTTCATCAGATGAAATCTGCATTGCAAATGCAGATGTGGTTGAGGCTTTTATGGCATCTATGAAAATACCGTATGTTGTCGGAAAAACATGGACAACAGACTCCTTTTATCGTGAGACGGAGCATCATATCCGAAATCGACGGGAAAATGGGTGTATCGCGGTGGAAATGGAATGTGCGGGTGTACAGGCAATGTGTGATTTTCGAGGACTGCAGCTATATGTCTTTTTTACGAGCGGGGATCTTTTGGACGCACCTGAATGGGATATGAGATGCAGCAAAGAACAAATCACCGATACACAGCATGATCCAGGTCACTTTGGAATTGCACTGGCGCTCGCTGATGCCGTATCGAATCCATAGATCAATCGTAACCACCTGCAGAAAGCAGGTGGTTTTTTGCTTTTGATGGACACAAGTCTTTATATCATCATACGAAAAAACGCATGGTGCCGATCTGTTTGCGGCATACATGCGTTTTTTTGAAGGTATTGTCTTGATTTGCATCTATACTGCTTCCGTCGAATTCTTGTGCGCCGATTTCATTTCCTTCAAAACAAAAATGCCGATCGGAAGAGATATGAAGAATGCGATAATATCTGCGATCATCTGCGAGAGCTGCAGTCCGAGAAGTGCATTGGAATCAAGTGCCTGTGTGATCAGCGGAAGCAAAAATACGGTGGGGATGAACGCAAGTCCCTGACGTGCCATGGCAACGACGGTAGCGCGGAAGGTCATGCCGATGTTTTGCAGCATCATATTGCAGAGGATGACCCAGGACATGAGCGGGAAGACGACAAGCTGTGAGCGCAGCGTGAATGAGGCGATCTCTGCGGAAAGCGTTGTACTGCCTGCAATGGCTTTCGTCAGCGGCGGCGCGAAGACAAATCCGAGTACGGAAAGAACACAGAGGAATACAAATGCTACCCGTACACAGAACCAATAGGCCTCAATGACACGGTCGTGACGGCCGGCACCGTAATTGAATCCGCAAACAGGCTGGAAGCCCTGTCCGAAACCGATCAGCGCAGAAGAGAGGAACAGCGTGATCTTGGAAACACCGGTCATTGCTGCTTGCACGGCATCGATGATGACACCGTCTGCGATGTATAAGCCGACTGCATGATTGAGACATGTTGTAGCGACGCTTGCAAGTCCCTGACGCGCAAGAGAGGGAAGTCCGCCTTGAAGGATCCCGCCAAAGGAGGAGAACGTAAAGGCACGCAGTGTGATACGGATCGCATCGCTGCGGTACATACCGATCAAGAGTAAAATAAAGCTGATGCTTTGGCTGATGGCTGTGGCAAGGGCTGCACCGCCGACACCGAGGCCTGCACCAAATGGCATGGTGACAGCGCCGCCAAAGATCCGGTCTCCTGCAGAGAAGATCAGAAAAGGGTCAAGGACGATGTTGATAATGGAGCCCGAGGTCAGTCCTACCATGGCAAACATCGCATTCCCCTGCATGCGGAGCTGATTGTTTATCACGATCGCGCCGGTCATCAGCGGAGCGGCAATCAGGATCCATTGCATGTAATCGACCGTGGCAGCAAGTGTTGCATCGGTCTTGGCACCGAGCACGATGGCAAGAGGATTTAAGAAAAGAAGTCCCAGGATCGAGATGACCGCACCGAACAGAAACGCATACAGAAAGCCCGACGATGCCATCTTCTGTGCCTCGTTGTAGTCCTTGCGTCCAAGTGCACGGGAGATATAGTTTCCCGAGCCGTGACCGCAAAAGAAGCCGAAGGCCTGAATGATGGACATCAGCGGGAGAACGATACCGACTGCTGCGACCATGCTGTCATTTTCCATTTGTCGGACGAAAAGCGTGTCCGCAAGATTATAGAAGGTCGTAACGAGCATGGAGATCACGGTGGGGATCGCAAGTCGCAGGATCAGGCGCTGTACGGGCTGCGTCAGCATCATCTCTCTTTTTTTATCTGCATTGGTAACAGCAAAAGCATTTGCCATGGAAATATACACCTCTTTGAAAACAGATCATGTGTGACCGTATGAAGTTTTTTGTCAAAAATACAGATATACTATACCATATTTTTCTGCTTTTGTCAATGTACAGCATGCGGTACAGATGCGTGCAGCCGTGGTGTTTTTCAACAGAACTGCAAAGAATTGAAAGGATTTTCTTTTTTGTTTCGTACACACTATCGAAGGATCAAGAACCGAAAAATAAAGCGGCTTGAAGATCAAAAAGAGAAAGGAAACAAACGAAATGACGGTGAAAAAACGAAGTTTTTTTGTGTCGGGCGTATGTGTGCTGCTTGCTGCGTTTCTTTGGTGCCCGACGGCAGCGGCAGATGCAGGATCAGACGAAAATGACAAGCCAATGGGATGGTATTTTCAAAGGACCGAGGATCATAGTATTCCCCCGCTTGATGCCAATCTTTCCTATACGGAACAATACGGTGCATATTATGCGGACAAGAACGCACCTGCCGATGACAAACGCATTTATCTGACCTTTGATGCGGGGTATGAAAACGGTAACGTTGAAAAAATTTTGGATGTCATGAAGCGGCACGGAGCAAAAGGATCCTTTTTTGTGCTTTCGCACCTTTTGAAGGCAGAGCCGGTGCTTGTCCGCCGCATGGCGGAGGAGGGACATCTTGTGTGCAATCACAGCGCCAATCATCGGGATATGACACAGCTGGACAGCGACACCTTTTTACAGGAGCTGCGAGGTCTTGAGGATGCATACCGAACACTGACGGGCGAAGCGATGGCTCCTTATTTTCGTCCGCCTGAGGGAAAATTCAATCGGAGGGTGCTTGAGAGAGCACAGCAGGCGGGATACCGTACGGTGTTCTGGAGCTTTGCGTACTGTGACTGGGATAATGAAAAACAGCCTGATCCAAAGCAGTCCATCGACAAGATCCTTGCGCATACGCATAACGGTATGATACTGCTTTTGCATCCAACGTCAGCAACAAACGCGCAGATCCTTGATACGCTGCTTTCGGCTTGGGAGGCGGATGGATACCGTTTTGCATTGCTTGACGAATTGGAGCGCAGTGAGGAGGCGGCAGGATGAGTGTGAGGTGTCGGGGGAAAAGGATCCTTGCGTTTGCTTTGGGGGTCTGTATGCTTTTTTCTTTGTTCTGCATCAATATCGGTGCGTACAGTGTGATGACCGATAAAAATGTGTTCCGTCATCATGAAAACGACTGCATGAAGATCGCGCTGACCTTTGATGACGGACCAAGCGGAAAATACACGGCAGACATTCTCGATTATCTGAAGGAGGAGAATGTTCGCGCCACCTTCTTTGTCGTGGGAACACAGGTCAGTCTCTTTCCCGAGCTTTTGATCAGGGAGGATACGGAGGGACACGAGATCGGCAATCATACGGATACCCATCCGCGGCTTTCGGGGACTGCGTATTCGATCTGCGATCGATGCAAAAAGCATTTCAGCGGCGCAAGATTGGTGTCGGTACCCGACGAATCCTTGTGCAGCTGCGGTACTGCGTGCAGCTGCAGTGCGCTTGAGGATGAGATCATCCGATGTGAGGATCTGGTTTATGAGCTGACCGAGAAGAAGACATCGCTTTTCCGTCCGCCCGAGGGATACTGTACCGAGGAGATATCAACCATTGCATCCACCATGGATTACCGGATTATCCTTTGGAACATCGATACCCGAGACTGGGACGATGCAATGGCGGCAGATATTGCAGAGCATATTTTGAACACGGTTCAAAGCGGTGACATCATCCTCTTTCATGACAGCGTTTCGAGAAAGGACAGTCAGACGCTTGACGCGCTGAAAATGGTGATTCCGGTACTCAAAGCGCAGGGATATCGCTTCGTTACCGTCTCGGAGCTGATCGATACGGAATCCTGATGCTGCATATTGTGTAACGATACACTAAATGTAAAACGATACACATAAAACAGGCTCTGCGGAACGGACAGCGCCTGTTTTGTGTTTTTTTCGGAAACGGATATCGGAACATCTGCGGAGATATTGACAAAAACCTTGACAAACCGATAAAAGTATTCTATAATGAGATAGCATTTTGAAAAAATGGCAGACTGTTTTTCCAAAACGGTTATGCTGTCCGAAGGAGGGATGAATGATGACTTATGAAGAAACGCTTGCTTGGATGCACTCCATGCCGCGTGCAAATACCGAGCCGACGTTATCCCGCATGCAGAGACTTCTTGCGATGCTCGGCGATCCGCAAAAGACAATGGCACGCCGTTTTTTGCACGTAACAGGTACCAACGGCAAGGGGTCCGTATGTGCGTTTCTGTCATGCGCGCTCCGACGGGCGGGATATCGTGTCGGCCGTTTTATATCGCCATTTATCATGGACTTTTGTGAGCGCATGGAGATCAACGGTGAGATGATCAGCCGTGCGGAGGTTGCTTTGATCGGTGACCGTCTCCGCTCGGTTGTGGAACGTTTCACACAAGAGACGGGGGAAGCACCGCTGGAGTTTGAGCTTGTCACACTGATGGGACTTGTATGGTTTGCGCAGATGCGCTGTGACCTTGTGGTCCTGGAGGTTGGTATTGGCGGCACATTCGATGCGACGAATGTGATCGAGCCCTTGATCTCGGTCATTATGCGTATCGATTATGACCATACGGAGCTGCTTGGAAATACACGCGCCGAGATCGCGAAGAGAAAAAGCGGTATTATCAAAGCAGGTGCACCATGCGTTCTGTACGGTGACTGCGACGAGGATGTGCGGCAGGTAATCGCAGAACGCTGCGCCGTGCAAGGAAGTACGCTTATTCTTACAGAGCCGGAAAAGATGGAGATCAAAGAGGCGGCACTCGGCAAGCTCTGTTTTGCATATCGCGGGAAAGAATATATGCTTCGTTTATGCGGGGTGTATCAGGCGAGAAACGCGCTTGCTGCGATCGATGTGCTGCATCATCTCGGATCGCTCGGTGTTCCCGTCAGTGAAGATTCGATTCGTGACGGTCTTGCAGAGACATCCTTCCCCGCACGCTTTGAGATTCTTGGAACGGCGCCGACGGTGATCCTTGACGGTGCACATAATGCATCGGGCATTGAGGCACTTGCGGAGAATATTTCGTTTTATTTTCAGGATCAGCCGATTCTTTGCTTGTGCGGTATGCTGCGCGATAAGAATCCGGAGCAGACACTTTCCGCGTTGTTTGCAGGGACAGAGATCCGTCATGCGGTGTGTATTACACCGCCGTCACCGCGAGCGATGGAGGGTGAGGCGCTTGCTGCACTGTTTGAAAAAAAAGGAATTTCTGCGGAATACCGTCCGTCAGCTGCTGAGGCGTTGGACACCCTGCTTGTCATGGCAGAGCAGACACATCTGCCGATGATCTGCTTCGGTTCCCTTTATATTGCGGGAGACATCCGACGGTGGTGCGGCAGATATACGGAAAACGATACGGTATCAGAGGTCGGACATACATAATTGTAAAACGTTACACATTTGGCAATGTTGATCGGGACGGATCAGAAATCGTGGAGAAGGTTGAAAAAACAGTATGAATATTATTTTTGCATTTGATAAATTCAAAGGGTCGATGACGTCGCTTGAAGCGGCGGAGGCTGCGAAAAACGGTATACATCTTGCGTGCGGCGATATTGGTATAGATGAGCAGACGCTTCGGTATATCACCCTGCCGGTTGCAGATGGCGGGGAAGGGACCGTTGAGGCGTTCCTGTCGTCGCTCGGAGGAAAGCGTCTTTTGTGTAGCGTTACACCTCCGCACAGACATCCAAAAAAGGACGAGGAAAAGGTGCAGGCGGAGTACGGGATCCTTCCTGATGGAACATGTGTTATCGAAATGGCTGCGGCATCGGGACTCGTGCTTGTACCCAAAGCGGAACAAAATCCTCTTTTTACCTCTACATACGGAACCGGAGAGATGATTCTGCATGCGCTTGATCACGGTGCAACCCGTTTTTTGATCGGTATTGGCGGCTCTGCGACAAATGACGGCGGCTGCGGTATGGCAGCGGCGCTCGGTGCTCGTTTTTATGACGTGCAGGGAGCATTGATTGAGAACCCTTGCGGTGCTGATCTGCAGAGGATCGCGCGCATGGATCTGTCGGGAATGGACCCGCGTATTGCAGCCTGTGCATTTACCGCTTGCTGCGATGTAGATAATCCTTTGTGCGGAGAACACGGAGCTTCTTCGGTATACGGTCCGCAGAAGGGCGCAGATGCGGATGCCGTACGGCAATTGGACTGCGGTCTTGCAAGTCTTGCAAGTCTATGGCATTTATCGGGATGTGAAAAAGAGGGGAATGCTCCGCTTCTCACGATGCCCGGTGCGGGGGCTGCGGGTGGTCTTGGCGCAGGTATTGTTGCGTTCCTTGGAGGAACATTGAAAAGCGGCATTGATGCGGTGCTGGATGCGGCAGATCCGGAACGCTATTTTTCCGATCATTCACTGCTTTTGACAGGTGAGGGGCGCTTGGATTCTCAGACAGTTTACGGAAAAACCGTCTGCGGTCTCTTGCGCCGCGCAAGTCGCTTGGGCGTTGACAGTATGGTGTTCGGCGGATGCATCGAGCCTGAGGCATATGCATTGTACGGCATGGGCGCAGTCGGTCTGTTTGCGCTTTGCGACCGTCCGATGACGCTTGATGATTCCATCAAAAACGGAAGGACACTTTTGAGAGAGCGTGTCCGTGCAGCCGCCTGCAGTTATTTTGCGGGACAGCGTGCGGGAAATCAAATGTATAACGATACACATTATGCTGCGGAAAGAGGTCATATATGAACATTCAGATTTTTGGTACGGGGAAGTGCTTTGATACCAAAAAGGCACAGCGTTTTTTCAAGGAGCGCGGGATTCGCTTTCAGATGATCGATCTTCGGGAAAAGGGGTTTTCCCGCGGAGAACTGCGTGCAGTGCTGACTGCTGTCGGCGGTCTTGATGCGCTTGTGGATAAGGAAAACAAGAATTACTGTGATATCAAGTATCTTCTGCCTGATGCCATTGAGGAAAAGCTTTTGCTTGATCCCTCTTACATTCGTACACCGGTTGTGCGGAACGGCAAGCAGGCGACCGTTGGTTACAGCCCTGATATTTGGAAAACGTGGGAGTGACGTGTAACGTTTTACATTTGTGCTTATCATCCCCGTTGACAAAAGCATGATCGATCGGTCTTTTTACAAAACAAACGAATAACGAAAAAAAGGCTTCCCGTCACCTTCTGATCGGGAAGCCTTGTGCTTTTTTGATAGACTTGAAAAAGGGATTGGCAGCCGAGCGGACGATACGACTTACAAAAGATGGGACTGCAGCGAACGGCCGAGCGGACTGCGCTCCTCATTTTGCAGCTCATCCGACACCGTAAATGCCATGGGAAGGAGGATCCGCTGTGCATCGACTGTCATCTGTGCGATCCTCTCACACAGCATACCTACAAGCTCCTTTGTACGTGCCTCAAGACCTTGACATTCTGTTTTGAATTCTGCAGAGGTCCTTCTCAATATGCGGGCGTTGCTCTCGGATGCCGCCGACGTGCAGGGGATTGCCATCTCTGTGACCTTGTCGGAAAAAGTAATATCGGTATTGATGCACAGTGCGCCGCGACAGGTCTTACTGATATAGGCGAGGATCTCTGCTTCCTCTGCTGCCTGCATGGGGTCCTCTTTTTCTGTGATACAGAACAAAAGGATCTGATAATCGTGACCGCCGTTGTTGTTCCAGACTGCCTGCTTTGCACCGAGATACAACGCAGAAACAAGCTGAAAATCTACATTTTTACAGATCAAGGCGATCGCGGGAGGGAGTGTTGGCTGTACGGCTGCAGCTTCCGAAGGGGTACCGCCGCCGCGTCTTCTGACGAGCATTCGTGCAGATTCGTCGGGAACATAGTTCAGCTCACGGATCGCAGATTCGATTTTTTCCTTGGATGCGGGACTGACGCCCTTGACCTGGTTCAAATAACGCGATACCAAGGTGGTGGATACGCCTGCTCTCTTGGCGACATCTCCGATGGTAGCCATTGCTTTACCTCCATAAACAGTGTTCCGATCCGACAAAAAACACATCGTACAGACCGTCTATACTATCATATCACAATTTTTACGAAATTTCAAGCATTTTTTAATAATTTCTTGAAAAAACGTGTATCGTAACACAAAAAAAGCGGTTTTTGTGTCATTCGTTTCACATTTTGCCGAAAAAAGGCGCTGCTTTTCCGTTTTTTGCGTTTGTATGCGCCTTTTTGTCATTTGACAATCCTCGGCTTTTATGATATACTAACATAAATTCAACCGAACAGCATTCGTATGAAGGGGGTGTATGCATGACGGACCAAATGATGGCAGATCGGATCACTTCACATCTTGATGAAGAGTCTCGGAAGAGCTATAGAATCTGTGTTATGGACGAGATGACCTCGACGAATACCGTACTCAAGCAAATGGCATCGGACGGTGCGCCGACGGGAACGGTTCTGATCGCCTGCCGACAAACGGGAGGCCGCGGCAGACTCGGCCGAGCATTTCATTCTCCCGACGGCGGTCTCTATATGAGTATTCTTGTCCGTCCCGAGATCGCACCTGCGGATGCATTGCTTCTGACGACCTCGACGGCGGTTGCGTGCGCAGAGGCAATCGATACCGTGTGCGGGTACAGGGATATGGATTCCTTGAAGCGAGCAAAGATCAAATGGGTCAATGATATATATGTGAATGAAAAAAAGGTGTGCGGGATACTTGCGGAATCGGTATTCTCTGTCGACGGAAGCCGACTCTCTCACGCTGTGATCGGGATTGGTATCAATCTGATCAAGCCGACGGAGGGCTTCCCTTCCTCGATCGCGGCGACCGCCGATGCATTGTTCTCTGCACACGATGCAGTGTTCGATGATGCAGGACCGCTGCTTGCGGCACAGATCCTTTTCCGGATGCGCCGTCATTTGCTGTGTCCCTGCCGTGATCATATCGAGGAATACCGTGCACGATCCTTTTTGACAGGACGCCGTGTTGCGGTACATCCGCGTGGGAGTCTTGGAGATGCAGGAGAACGGATCGCATCCGTCCTCGGCATCGATGATGCATTTGGTCTGATCGTACGGTATGAAAATGGAGACGAGGCGATTGTTCGTTCCGGAGAGGTCATTTTGCAGGAGGACGGGACAGCACAGCTCGGTGCGTCTCCGGTACATATAAAATGAAGAGACGCGTAAGGCTTTTGTGTCGGTCGGGGCTTCTGTGTGCCGTTCTCTGTGTGTGCGCGCTCATACGTATTCCGGTCGGCGCAGTCCCCATGACATTTGCCGTCTTTGGCGTATTGCTGTGCGGCTCTCTTCTGCCTCCGTCATACGCGGCGCTTCCTGTTTGTGTCTACCTGTTTCTCGGCGCGATCGGTGTTCCTGTTTTTTCTTCGATGACAGGTGGCATCGGTGCTCTCTTTGGTCCGACAGGCGGATTCTTGCTTGCTTATCCCTTGTTGGCGCTGATTCCCGCTGTTATTTTTTCCTGTCATAAGCGGGTAATTGCCTTGGACGGTGTATGCGGGATCGCACTTGCTGCCGTGACCGATATGCTTGCCATGAGCGTGTGTTATATGGCGGGGACTGCATATTACGCATGGACGGCGCATATATCATTTGGAGCGGCACTCGGTGTCTGTGTCCTTCCGTTTTTGTTTGCTGATATACTCAAGATCGCACTCTGTCTTTGGATCACACGGATATTGTCCCGGCATTTGCCGATGCTTTGATGCAATTCTGCATCATCGGTATGTCGAAACTGTCATTTTTTGATGGGAAAATGCATGAAAATACACGCTTTATGAAAAATTGAGAGGTCGAGGTTGCAAATAATGTAAAAATTTGCAAAAAAATACTTGACAATGACAGTGATGTGATATATAATATTTGTATTCAAGAAAAACCAATCTATATTTCAAAGGAGAATCACCCATGAAGAACCAGTATATGCTTGACGTGCTGGAAACCGTCAAGGCAAGAAACGCAGGCGAGCCTGAGTTTATCCAGGCTGTCACCGAAGTATTTGAAACCATCGAGCCCATCATCGAAGCTCGCCCCGACTTCGTCGAAGCAGGTATTCTTGAGCGTATCGTTGAGCCCGAAAGACAGATCGTCTTCCGCGTTCCGTGGGTCGATGATCAGGGTAAGTACCGTGTCAACCGCGGCTTCCGCGTTCAGTTCAATTCCGCAATCGGTCCGTATAAGGGCGGTTTGCGTTTTGCAAAGAATGTTAACGCTTCCATCATCAAGTTCCTCGGCTTTGAGCAGACCTTCAAGAACTCCCTGACCTCTCTCCCCATGGGCGGCGGTAAGGGTGGCTCCGACTTCGATCCGCAGGGTAAGTCCGATGCTGAGATCATGCGCTTCTGCCAGTCCTTCATGACAGAGCTTTCCCGTCACATCGGTGCTGACCTCGACGTTCCCGCAGGTGATATCGGTGTCGGTGCACGTGAGATCGGTTATCTGTTCGGCCAGTATAAGAGACTGCGCAATGAGTTCACAGGTGTTCTGACCGGTAAGGGCATCCCGTTCGGCGGTTCCCTCATCCGTCCGGAAGCAACCGGCTACGGCGCTGTTTACTATGCTTGCAATATGCTCGACTACTTCAAGGATACCATTGAAGGCAAGACCTTCGTCGTTTCCGGCTTCGGTAACGTTGCTTGGGGTACTGTCAAGAAGATCACCGAGCTTGGCGGTAAGGTTATCGCAATCTCCGGTCCTGACGGCTATATCCTCGACGAGGACGGTGTTTCCACCGAAGAGAAGATCAATTTCATGCTCGAGATGCGTGCCTCCAACCGCAACCGCGTAGAGGACTATGCTGATAAGTTCGGCGTTCCGTTCTTTAAGGGCGAAAAGCCGTGGGGCGTCAAGGCAGACATTCTTATGCCGTGTGCTACTCAGAACGAGGTCGGTATGGCTGAGGCTGAGAAGATCGTTGCAAACGGAACCAAGTACTATGTCGAGGTTTCCAATATGCCCACAACCAATGAGGCACTTGCTTATCTGAAGGCGAACGGCGTTATCTGCGCGCCCTCCAAGGCCGTTAATGCGGGCGGTGTTTCCGTTTCCGGTCTCGAAATGTCTCAGAACTCCATGCGTTACAGCTGGTCTGCAGAAGAGGTCGATGCAAAGCTCAAGGACATCATGAAGAATATCTTCAATGCGTCTATCGATGCAGCACAGAAGTACGGCTTCGGTGATGATCTGTGCGCAGGTGCAAACATCGCAGGCTTCCTGAAGGTTGCGGAAGCAATGAAGGCGCAGGGCTGCGTATAATTCTCTATCATCCAAATAAATGATAAAAGGGATACCGTCATGGGACGGTATCCCTTTGTTGTATCAAAACGATCAGCTTTCCGCTTTCAAGACTGTGCGGAAGGCAGCGGTTTTTGTCAGAAGCAATGCTGCGGCGACGGTAAAGATCATTTCCGGCAGCATATAAGAGCCGTTGTATACGACTGAGTACCAAAACGGGTTGGACCATCCATCGGGCATCCAGGCGTCAAAGATGAGTGTTCCGGAAACAAGATGTGAAGAAAAACGGAGCAGCATGGCAAGGATGATTCCGCAGACCATACCGGATGTACCGCGCGAACGGAAGATGCCTGCAAGTCCGATCACGGTAAAAGCAAGAAGATAGTCAAAGATCACGCATCCGATAAAGGCGAGCGGTGTGATGCCCCATGAGATGATCTCGGCGAGTCCGAGAAACAGCTGCAAAAGTGCATAAAGAAAGCCGCCGATAAGACCCCATTTGCATCCGCGCCGGATAGATAATACGGAGACGGGAAGCATAGAGAGTACCGTGACAGAGCCGCCGAGCGGAAGCTTGTACACCTTGAGAAGACTTAGGACGGTTGCCAGTGCAACAAGAATTGCACATTCGAGCATGACGTTGAGTTTGGTTTGTTTTTTCATAAAGGTTCCTTTCCGGGCGTTTTGCCCATAAAAATTTCCGCACAGATAACGACCGTGCGGAATGAAGAACGTATCAAATGAAAAAACAAAAGAACGTTGAACATAACTCCCTACGTCGGTATTATCCGAATCAGGTTAAGGGTTCGGTCTTCGCATGCGAAATAAGACCGTCTCAGCCGTTGAAAGCACCCCTGATGTTTGTCTATGCGGTTGTGTGGTGATCTGATCACGGTAGTTATTATACCACAGGTATCCATTCTTGTCAAGGGCTGCTTTGTTTTTCCGAGAAAAAGGGACTGCAAACGAAAACCGTCTGTAGTCCCTGCATATATTGAAATTACTTGCTGAGATTTGCTTCGAGAATTGCGAGCTCGTCGTAAAGCTCTGCGGGAACACGGTCGCCGATCTGTGCAAAGAATTCCTTGATGTTTGCAACGTCCTCAAGCCAGGATGCGTTGTCGATGGTAAGCAGCTCCTTGATGGTATCGACAGTAACACCGTTGAGACCTTCGATGTTGATATCCTCAGCCTTCGGAACAAAGCCGATGGGAGTTTCAACAGCATCTACCTTGCCCTCGCAGCGATCGAGGATCCAGAGAAGAACTCTCAGGTTGTCACCGAAGCCGGGCCAGATGAAATGACCTTCATCGTCAGTTCTGAACCAGTTGACGTGGAAGATCTTGGGAGCGTTGGGGATCTTCTTGCCCATATCGAGCCAATGACGGAAGTAGTCACCCATGTTGTAGCCAACAAAGGGACGCATAGCCATAGGATCGCGGCGTACGACACCGACAGCACCTGCAGCAGCTGCAGTGGTCTCGGATGCCATGATAGAGCCGACGAAGGTACCGTGCTGCCAGTTGCGGGATTCGTAAACCAGTGGAGCGGTCTTTGCACGGCGTCCGCCGAAGACGATCGCGGACAGCGGAACACCCTTCAGCGTGTTGAACTCAGAGGACAGGCAGGGGCAGTTAACAGCCTTTGCGGTAAAGCGGGAGTTCGGATGTGCACCGGAGGTACCGACCTTATCAGCCTTGTCGTACTTGGTGTAGTCCCACTTCTCGCCTCTCCAGTTGAGCGCGTTCTTGGGAGGATTGTT
>JAFQMO010000140.1 GCA_017414385.1 Clostridia bacterium | reverse complement strand
GGAACGGTCTATTCGATTCATTCCTTTTTTCGCAAGCTTGCACAGGGAATCGGCCCGTCTGTAACGCTTGCTTTGATGGGAAAGCTCGGTTATGCGGAAGAGCTTGGTACGATCGGACAGTCTGCACAAACCGCATACCGTATGTGTTGGCTTGTTGCTGCGTTATATCTTTTCAGTGCGGTACTTCAGCTGATCGGTATAGGGTGGATCTACAATCTTGATAAAGAAACGGTTTCGAAAATGTATGCGGAACGAAACAAAAAAACGGTCGATGTATCTTCTTGACAAACGGTGATGACTTATGTATAATATTGGATGTATTGTTGTCGGGAGGAGTACATTTGCATATGAAAAATGACACGAGGGAGAAGCGGTTCTTGTTTGAACAAATGCCGGTTGGCCGTGCACTGTTGATTATGGCGATACCCACCATCGTCAGTCAGCTGATCACTATGGTGTACAATCTTGCAGATACGTTCTTTATTGGAATGAGCAATGATCCTTATAAGGTCGCGGCAGCCGGATTGGTTGGCATTTTGTTTTTTATGCTCAATTCACTTGCCAATTTGTTCGGTGTCGGAGGAGGAAGCCTGCTTTCACGTCTTCTCGGGGAACAGAGAGACGATGATGCACGACTTGTCAGTGCATTCAGTATTTACGGTTCCCTTGCGGTAGCGGCGGTATATTCTCTTGTTTGCTTGCTTTTTACAGAGCCCTTGGCCCGGCTGCTCGGTGCATCGGACAATACCGTCGGCTATGCCTCAAGTTATCTTTTTTGGGTCGTTGTTGTCGGCGGAATTCCTTCTACTGTAGGATTGACGATGTCACACTTGCTGCGAAGTGCAGGGTATGCCAAGGAATCGGGATTCGGATTGGGACTTGGCGGTATTGCAAATATCATTCTTGATCCGCTTTTTATGTTCGTGATCCTGCCCGAAGGGAATGAGGTTACGGGTGCTGCCATTGCAACGCTGTTATCCAACGTGATCACGCTTGCTTATTTTGTTTTTGTATTCTGTCGATTACGCACACAGACAGCTCTGACATTATGCCCGCGATTTGCGGGACTTGATCGGCACTTGATCGGTTCCGTTTTCGCCATCGGTCTTCCTTCTGCATTAACAGCACTTTTGGCAAATTTTACGGCAATTATTAAGAATAATTTGACCGCTGATTACGGAGATATCGAGCTTGCGGCATACGGTATTGTGGTAAAGGCGGATATGCTTCCTCTGAATATCGGTATGGGACTTTGTCAGGGGATGATGCCGTTGGTTGCATATAACTATGCTTCCCGTAATTATCCGCGTATGAAGGCATTCACTGGGGCAGCACAGATATCCGGTATCATAACTGCGTGCTTTTTTATCGTAATATTTGAGGTGTTTGCGCCTCAAATCGTATGGCTGTTTATTCGTGATGAGGCAACGATAGCATATGGTCAGAATTTTCTGCGCATTGCCTGTCTTGCAACGCCCTTTATGATCTCAAATTTTCAAAGGATATACTGCTTGCAGGCTATGGGGAAGGGAAAGGAATCGCTGCTTCTCGGTGTTTGCAGACAAGGTGTGTTTGCGATCCCGATCCTGTTTATCATGAACGCATGTCTCGGTCTTTACGGTGTGGTGCTTGCACAGCTGTTATCCGATGCAATGACTTTTGTGTGCGCGGCATGGATCTATGGCCGTGTCTACCGTAAGCTGATATATCAGATCGACGAATAGGAAAAAATAGGATCTTCAGCGAGTCGGTAGTATGCCTTGGGAAACAAAGAAGAGGGTGCATGATGGTGGAAAAGCAATACATAAAAGAATTGACTGCGCTGCTGTCGCTGGAATATAATTGTCCAAACGATGCTTGGATACGGACGGAAAATGTACTCACAGAGTCCCGCCTTCATGAAGGAAGACGAATGTACGGTGATACACCGTATTTCTTCCACATGGCAACGATGGGCGGAAATGCGGTGATCACCGCAGATGCACTGATGCACCCGTTTTTGTCGGAATATATAGAACAAAAAACGGGACATTGGTTGTTTGAGGTACCGCATCTGTTGAAGCTTGAGCAGGAATTGAACCGATTCTCCTATACGCTGACACAGTCACATCATATGTTCTTGCCTTGTTGGGAGAGTTCTGTTCTTCCACGGACGGATATCGATGTCCTTTGGTGCGAGGATAAGGAGATTCACCGCTTTTACGGAGATGAACGTTTTCCGAATGCGATCTGTCCGACGTATCTTCCCCGGCGTCCGGATCGCATTGCTGTGCTTGCCCTTGCCGGTAATGAGATCGTCGGTATGGCGGGTGGATCGGAGGATGCGCCCGGTTGGATACAGATCGGTATCGATGTGATTCCACAGTACCGCAGCCGCGGGATCGGAACCTATCATGTGATGCTTTTGAAAAAACGAATTGAGGAAATGGGAGCAATTCCCTTTTATGGGACGAGTGTTTCCAATTATCATTCATGGAACATCGCCATCAAAAGCGGATTCCGACCGACATGGGTCGAGATCGGCGCGGAGAAGATGTGATACATATAAAAAGGAGGCGGGAATTGTGCAAAAGGTGATTGTCATCGGATGCTCAGGTGCGGAAAAAAGCACCTTTGCGCGGCGTTTGAAGAATGAAACAGGATTGCCGCTGTATCATCTTGACCTGATCTGGCACAAAGCGGACAGAACGACGGTTTCGCGGGAAGAATTTGATGATGCACTTGAGCGGATCATGCAGACGGATGCATGGATCATTGACGGCAACTACGGACGAACACTGGAAAGACGCATTGCGATGTGTGATACGGTGTTTTTCCTCGATATGCCGACGGAGGTCTGTCTGGCAGGTGCAGAAGCCAGAATTGGGAAGAAGCGTGATGATATGCCTTGGATCGAGGAGTCCTTTGATGAATCGTTTCGGGAATGGATCCTTTCCTTTTCCGAACAGCAGCTGCCGCGTATCCGTGCGCTGCTGTCGCAATATACAGATAAGCATGTCATTGTTTTTCATTCATGGGAGGAAATGGACTCTTTTGATTTTCAAAAAATCGTATAAGATATCTAGGCCTCAATTCAATATTGTGTCCTCTGACGGTGATAAGTGTTCGATCAATAAGGATTGGGTCAAGGGGGTGTTCGCATGAAAGAAGTAATTATAAGTGCTGATGGTGATAGCAAGGTGTATTTGGTTCCCGATGCAGTAGCAAATAATCTGAGAGAATATTGTATTGAGTTTTGCGATAAATGGATGAGAACAAGCCCTAATGCAGAGAAATACAGAATGAACGGTGGGTATTGTTTCAACGAAGAGGATTTTATTGAGTATTTGAACGAGTATATTTTTCCCGAGCAAAAGTCAAGGTTAGTAAAAAACCTTGGCTGGACAGATTTAGGCAAAGATCTTCCTGCTGAATATCAAGGCTATCTTTATTTTAACTTTTGACAAGTCAATTTGACAAAGGGGTGTGATTGTATGAAAAAGGAAGCAAACAAAAAGGAGATTGCCTTTCGTATTTTTTCGTTTGTGTGTATTCTTTTGTCTGTGTATGTTTTTTCTTTGCTTCGACAGCTCACAGGTGACCCGACCACAAAGATGCTAACCGATATTTTGATAATTTTCCTCCTTGTGGTGCTTAATACTGCCGTTCTGGTATTATATGAGATTATCAAGGGTAAGCGAAATTGATTCGACCAAATCCAATTTGACGAGGGAGGTATCTGAATGAAAAAGGTATTACTCAGCCACGATGACAAAATGAAGATGTATCTTGTCCCTGACGATGTTGCAGATAACTTAAAAAAGTATTGTATGGATTTTGGCTTCGATTGGATATTGAACGATCCAAATGCTCAAAAACTTCGTGTTACCACACCAAGCGGAGAGATTGGTTATATGTTTGGAGCGCAGGACTTTATTGACTACTTGAATGACCATATATGTCCAACCCCAAAATCTATATTGATTGGTGAGATGGATTTTTATGATTATGAAATTCCAGAGGAATACAAGGATATTCCGTGGTTCAATTTTTAAGAAACAAATTCCAATTTACCGTCCATTTTCCCTTGTTGTTTATGGAAACACAAAAGGTAATTGGGAGTATAATAAAAAGGGAGACGGCGAGGGCGTGCACAGTTAGCGGTAAAATGAAATCAGTC
>JAFQMO010000139.1 GCA_017414385.1 Clostridia bacterium | reverse complement strand
TGTATCTTCTCTATAAAAAAACGAATTTCCACCCCTTCCGACTGATCCCGATCCTGATCGGTCTCGGCGGACTCGGGTTTCTTATGATGTTCGTTTCAACCTATGTTCCTGTAATGGCTTATATCGGCTGCGCCCTCATCGGTTTCGGTATGGTAGCTTGTCAGATACTCCCGCTTTACGGGGCAGTGATGATGAAGTCCTATCCGTCTAAATATATCTCACCGATCATCATCGGCCTTGCTCTCGTTGCGGTCCTTGTGCAGGGTAGTATGGTTGAGATATTCCGTACAGCCCCCACGATGCTGTATCTTGTTTTTGCAGTGATCATGGCAGTGCTTGTGTTCATATATACGCAGATCGAGCCGTTCTTTCTGTTCACCCTTCGCCGTCACATCGTAGACGATGCCATTTCCACTGCAGAGTATGAGAAGAAAGGCGTACCTGCTGTCAGCCCCAATTCCTGCCTTACGTCTCCCGATACAGACACAGAAGATATCCTCAGCGTCCTGACCGAAAAGGAGAAGGAGGTCGCAGAGCTGATCTGTCTCGGTCATACCAATGCAGACATCGCAAAGCTGCTTTTCATCTCAGAACAGACAGTGAAGACCCATACCAAAAAGATCTATCCCAAGATGGGTGTCCACAGCCGTTTAGAGCTTGCCGCCGTCGTAAGCAAGCAACGGCGAATTACCCGATAAAAAACAGCAGGACGTTGCGTCCTGCTGTTTCTATACTCAAGGATTATTCCTTCACGCTTCCGTCTGCGTTAAATACGGGCAGCTTTTCCAGATAGATGATATCATCTCTGCTTTGTGCATCACCCTCGGCTAAAATTGCCATGCGGCCGCAAACAATGCCGCCTGCGGCATTGACAAGCTTCTCGATTGCGGCCAGGGACTCGCCCGTGGAGATCACATCGTCAACGATCAAAATTCTCTTACCGCGCATCATATCTGCATCGGCAGTATCTAAGTACAGGTGCTGTTCCTTTGCCGTTGTGATCGAATTGACAACAACATCAAATACGCCGGACATATAGAGCTTAGGAGCCTTGCGGGCGAGGAAATATTTGTTCTGACCGCTCTGACGAGCCATCTCATGAATCAGCGGAATGCCCTTTGCCTCAGCAGAGATCATATAGTCGTACTCAGGTGCCTTTTCCAACAATGCACGCGCTGTTTCAACCGTCAGCTCCACATCGCCAAAAATGACAAATGCGCCGATATAAAGATCGTCCGTCACCTTGCAGATAGGCAGGTCGCGTGTCACGCCTGCGATTGTCATAGTATGATGCATGTTCATTCTCCTTTTCTAAATCTACTTGTATTATACCATGTTCCTGCGATATGTCAATTAGGTTTTCATGTATATTTTTATCTCTTTGCGGTAGTCTAACCATGAGGTGATTGTATGGAAAACGATATCCCGATGCTACAGTCGATCCGTAAAACCACGCAGATGGGCTGTTACGGTATTAAAACCGTGATCGACGAAACGCTGAACCGTCCGTTCCGCAGTGCTTTGCGCTCGCAGTACAATGAATATGAAGAGATCTTCAACGAAGCAGACCGTCTTTTGAAGGAGCGCGGTGCACAGCCGAAAAATGTCAATCCGATGGCAAAAATGGGTTCTGCGATGAGTTCTAAAATGAGAGTCCGTACCAGTTCAGAGCCTACGGCAAAGATTGCAGAGCTTATGCTACAAGGAAACACACGCGGCATGATCAAAAGTATGCACAATATCCGTACCATGGGTGTTCTCGACCCGAAGGTATCCTGCCTTTCCAACCGACTTCTGCAAACGGAGCAGGCAAACATCGACCAAATGAAGCAATATCTCTAGGGCGCACTTTGGTGCGTCCTTTCACATTTTCCGCTTTTGCGCATAGTATATCCACAGGAGGTGCTCTATGGCAGAAAACGGTTACTTAACAGTACGCACATATACCTCAGATGCCGAATTGCCGATTGAAGGTGCCAGCGTGATCGTCACACAGCGCACACCGAACGGCACAAGACTTTTGGCATCGCGCATTACCGACCGAAGCGGCAACATCTCCCCTATCGAAATTGCCGCGCCCAATCGATCGGAGAGTCAGCAATCCGGAAATACCTCTCCCTTTTCAGAAGTTGACATCAGCGTCGATTATCCAAATTATGAGCGGATTTTGGTTGAAAACGCGCAAATATTCCCCGGAGTTGTCACACAACAAAATCTTAAACTGATTCCCATCGAAGAACGTCCGGAGGTTTGGAATCTGACCGAAGTATTCCAAGTCACCGCGCAGTCCCTATAACGCCTATGGTCACTGTAACGCCCTTCATACCGCAGAATATTACGGTGCATCTGGGCTCTCCGAGCAGCAATGCACCCAATATTACCGTTCCGTTCATCGACTATGTAAAAAATGTTGCCTCCAGCGAAATTTATCCGACATGGGAAGAAAGCGCGCTGACGGCAAACATTCTGGCAATCATTTCGTTTGCCTTAAACCGCGTTTATACAGAGTTTTA
>JAFQMO010000138.1 GCA_017414385.1 Clostridia bacterium | reverse complement strand
TCTCGAACAACATAGATTGTCTGCCGATATGTTTTATTTTCATTGCAATCCTTTCTATGAACAAAAGATCAGTGTCACGAGCCCTGCCAGGATCGATGCACATACTCCATATACAAGCACCGGTCCTGCAATACTGAACAATTTTGCACCGACTCCCATAACATATCCCTCACGTTTGAATTCCATTGCAGGTGACACAATAGAATTGGCAAATCCTGTGATAGGGATCACAGAACCGGCGCCCGCAAAAGAACCGATCTTATCGTATACACCGATCCCGGTAAGAGTTGCGCCCAAGAATACCATCACAATTGCGGTCACGGACGAAAGCTCGTCCTCAGTCAGGGCAAACCAAATGCTGCACAGATCGTGGATCAGCTGACCGATGCAGCAGATCACTCCCCCTATCAGAAACGCGCGGACACATTGTGAGAGCGTATTGCTCTTCGGCATACGCTGTTGTACTTTTTGCTGATATTGTTTCGCTTTGTTTTTCCGTTCCTGCGCACTGTTCATAGTATGCCTCCCTGATGCAGCCGCTCCTGATATGGCTTGAATCTGATTTCGTGTTCCGTCGGTGACAAAAATCCCGGAAGGTCAACGGACGGAATTCCAATGAATCCGATCATGGCAGGGTCTTTCATGCTGACCTCCCGCGATTCCTTTAAAAACAAGTTTTGCATTCTTAAATTCACCGTCCTTTTCTTCAGAAGATCGTATTAAAAGGTATCCACCGATCACTGAGATCAACAACACAAGCAAGAACGCTGAGATCAAGATCTTCTTTTTCAGCATATTGATCAACCTCCTGCAATTATTCTGTGCAGGATGACTTCTTTTATCGCTTCCAATAAATGAAAAAGGAGCAGTTACTACTGCTCCTTTTTAGTCGGTTGATTATTCGTTTTTCATTTCGTCCAGGAAGGACACTCCGGGAGACCATTTTTTATTGCAGATATGTGCAAAGCAAGTCACACCCACATCAGCAAAGCTGGAACGAGTACCAAGGTCTACACCTTTTTTCATCGTCTTGCAATATGCAAGAAGCGGAATATATTCGCGGGTATGATCTGTACTCGGGTGTGTCGGATCACAGCCATGATCTGCAGTAATGATCAGCAAATCTTCGGGATAGAGGGCGCCCATGATCTCAGGAAGTCGGCTATCAAAATACTCCAGTGCTTTTGCAAACCCTTCCACATCGTTGCGATGACCGTAAAGTGAATCAAAGTCCACAAGGTTCGCAAAAATCATATGACGGTCGGCGCCTTTAATCATACGGATGATCGCTTCGATGCCATCGTGGTTATTGGTGGTATGATCCTCCCTCATAACACCACGATGCGCAAAGATGTCGCGCACCTTGCCGATGCCGAAAGTATCATAGCCCTGTACGACCATACCATCAAGTGCGGTGCGGCCCAAAGGCTTGAGAGAAAAGTCCTTACGGCGTTCCGTGCGGACGTACGCACCGGAAGTACCGGTAAACGGACGCGCGATCACGCGGCCAATAAGGTTATCCCCCATCATGATCTCACGGGCGGCCTCGCAAATGCGGTAAAGCTCTTCAACGGGGATCACGTCCTCATGGGCAGCAACCTGAAATACACTGTCCGCAGAGGTATATACGATGGGTTTGCCGGTCGCGACATGTTCGTCACCCAATACATTGATGATCTCCGTGCCGGAGGCGGCATAGTTACCGAGAGTTCCGCGGCCGATACGCTGTTCAAACGCTTCCATGACTTCTTTGGGGAAGCCGTTGGGATAAGTTCTGAAAGGCTTTTCCATGATCAGACTCATCAATTCCCAATGACCGCTGGTCGTATCCTTCGCCTTCGTCACTTCGATGGCTCTGCCGTAACAGCCAATGATCTCACTCTCGAGCAGTTTGGGAAGCCCGGAATTTTCAATGTTGCCGAGGCCCAAAGAGTAAAGATTGGGAATGTTGAGTTCCCCTCGAGCTTTGTAGATATTACCAAGGGTGTGTGCACCTGTGTCACCAAATTCAGCGGCATCCGGCAGAGCACCAATGCCAACACCGTCAAGTACGATAAGAATAACGCGTTTATCCATAAAATTCACCTCGTTGTTATCTTATCATTTGCCTGTTGCCGCGTCAAACATGAGATTCAATACATGCAGGCCGCCGCAGCTAATGAAATACCCCGCAGACACAAGAAGGATCAATGCCTTAAAACCGGCGTAAATGCCCTTCAAATACGTCGTAGCTAGTATTAGCCTGTTTCCCGTAAAATATGTTTTTGCGCGCGACAGCCACTCCTGAAAGCTTTTTCGCGCAAAATTCATCATAAGGATAACTGTTGCACTTTCAGGCAGCAGGATACAGAGTAAAATCCCGATAGTATCCGTTGTATTTGCACAGCGCATCAGCCCCATACTGCCGGCGCCTAAAATGAATCCTTTGAGAATGATCCCTGCTGTTGTCAAGAGGATACCCGGCATCCAGATACCTGCGAGAACAATCATAAAATATAGCGCAGTGTTGAGCAAAAGCTGATGAATAAAACCGTTCAGAATATCGATCGAAGAAGTATGAACCGCATCCAGCAAATAATTTGTCCCCATTAGATCAGCCAAAGACTTCATGCTTGCAATACCGGACGTGCCCCCAAGTACAAAGAAAAAGAAGATCACAAGCAGCAGACAAGGAAATTCTTTTACTGGGATTTTAAGCGCATCCTTAATGATCGACTTGTCCCTTTTCATTTTAAGCACCCCTCAATGATTCACATAAGATACTCTATGCATATCACTGAGTGAGCATGACAAAAGCCGTGAAATACACGGCTTTTTAATGAGTCAACGCATCTTCTTCAACTGCATGAAAGCACGGTCTGCCAGCATTGCGATAAATTCCGCATTTGTGGGTTTCCCTTTGGTATCCTTTACCGTATAACCGAAAATTTCATGCTGCATGGAAATACTCCCGCGGTTCCAAGCAACTTCTATCGCATTGCGGATGTTGCGCTCCACACGCTTCGCTGTAGAATTGAATTCCTGCGCGACTGCAGGATAAAGTTCGGTAGTCATGCGCATATCATATAGCCTCTCCCCTGCTGCGATCATATACACGATCGCGGAACGCATCTGATAATATCCTTTGATATGAGCGGGAATACCCAACGCACGCAGCAAATTCGTGGTGATCTCGATAGTCTTTTCGTGTGTAGTAACTTCAAAGGACGGTTGGGTCGGCTCCGGCATGTTGCTGCAAACATCAGAGAATCCGAGGATACGGCGGTAAATAATATTAAAATCGGTGGGTTTCTGCATGAAATAGCGAACACCGCATCGATTTGCAAGGTCTACGATGACATCATTGGTGAGTGACGTATAGACGAAAATTTCCGGTGGGTTCGGCAAATCGTGGATCTGTTCAAGGATGGCAATGCCATCGATTCCGGGCAATAACAGTTCCATCAGTATAATATCAGCTTTTTTCTGATCAACAAAGGCAATTACCTCATGCCCGTTGCTCACGGGAGGTAAAACATCAAAACCTTTGTCAGACAAATAAGATTTAAACTGCTGGTAAAATACCGGATTGTTATCCGCGATCAGGATCCTGACTTTCTTATCACGCATCTCTGCTCCCAAACTGCCACAGAATGACACGATGTAAGATTCACATTCGTTTTATTTCATTATAACATGAATCATTAAAAAAAGCAGAGGCAATTACCTCTGCCGTAGCCATTATTCCGCTACCTCCAACATATTCTCAATAAAAATACCATATCCTCTGGTCGGGTCGTTCACCAGCACGTGTGTGATGTGATGATACCTACACACTTTCGACAAATTCTCGGATAATTGTAAATACTTGTC
>JAFQMO010000137.1 GCA_017414385.1 Clostridia bacterium | reverse complement strand
TAAATACTGGTCGCAACCTGCACATCGTCGGTCGATATACCCGTAACCGCACCGTATACAACAACGTCCTGTACCATGGGGATCTGCTTGATCTTTTCCTCTAATTTTTCGGGAGAAAGCTTTTTCCCGTTCTTGAATACGATCAGATTCTTCTTTCTGCCCGTGATGTACAGGAATCCGTCCTTATCCATGTATCCGACGTCTCCTGTTGCAAACCACTCGCCGCGCATGACCTCTTGTGTCAGCTCCGGCTGCTTATAATACCCAAGCATGACATTTTTACCGCGTACAAGGATCTCACCGTCTTCAAACTTCACCTCACTGTGTGCAGATACCAAACCGACGGAATCATATTTATTCGCCTTATTTCGGTTGACACTGACAAGCGGAGCACACTCCGTAATTCCGTATCCCTGCAGCACCGAGATTCCCATGTAACGGAAAAGCTTCATAATATCGCAATTCATATGCGCACCGCCACAAATCACGAGACGGATCGTACCAAAGCATTTTTCGCGCAAAGCGTCCAAAGTCTTTCCCGGCTTTTTGATGCCCAATGCAAACAAGATCTTTTTGATGAAAAACAGCTTCTTCAGCGCATCTGCTTTTCCTGTTTCCTCGGCGGTCATCCACATTTTCCCGTGAATGGTCTCAAGCATCAGCGGAACCGTCAGCAATGTATGCGGACAAGCAAGCTGGATATCCCGCATAACCGTTTTCAGATTACCGTTGATATACAAACGCGCGCCGCCGATCAGCATCGCCAAAATCGAGCAGTTCATTCCATAGGTATGATAAAACGGAAGAGACGTAAAAATGGAAGGTCCGACAGCAACATTTGCAACGGCATCGGATGCATTTGTCAAAATCGACTCCTGAGAGTGCATAACAGGCTTCGAAAGGCTTGTTGTTCCGGAGGTGAAGACGATCGATGCCACCGTACTCGGATCGATCTCTATTGTATATGCGGCAAGACCGCGCTCCTCAATGAGACGCTTGCCTTCGTCAATCAATGTGTAGACACTGGGGTTGTCCGCATTCTTCGTCAAAGAAAAGCGGCTCGAGTCATTCATTGCAAACGATGCACAAATATTCTCTATCGACGGCACATAAAACAAAACCTCAACATCCGCCATCCGAAGCATCTGAAGGATCGTTTCATCAGACTGTTCAATATCCACGCAAACCGCAACCGAACCGCAATATGTAGCCGCGAAATACGTAAGCAGCCATTCATAACTGTTCTCACCAAGGATCGCAATATGCTTTCCGGCAAATCCCCTTTCGATCAAGGACGCCTGCAAATATCGGACATTGTCTCTGAACTGTGCAAAGGATATGTCATTTTGTTCACCTTTTCTTGTAAACCAAGAGATCATCGGGGCATCTTCTCTTCCGATCGGAAGAGATTCCACCATATCCTGAAACGTCGCATAATAGGCAACATGATTCAGCGGATACTTTTTCATATATTCACATCTCCAATCAATGTCTCATTGCGAAAATAACTGCTTTCAAATACGTCTCTTCCGATCCGTTCCACCATTGCAAGCATAGCATCCACAACTGTTTCATCAAACTGTCCGCCTTTGCAGCGAATCAGTTCATCCAACGCACGATCCATGCCGAGGCCCTTACGGTATTTTCGGTTGGAGACCATCGCATCAAAGGAATCCGCAACTGCGATCACCCTTGCACCGATGCAGATCTGATCTCCTGCCAATCCGTCAGGATAACCGCGGCCGTCTACACGTTCATGATGCTCTCGAACAATACGAAGCAGATCACGGAAAGGGGAGTATGTACTGAGGATCTTCTCTCCGTCTGCCGGATGCTTTTTGATTTGCTGATATTCCTCATCGGTCAACGGACCGTTCTTCAAGAGGATCGAATCGGGAACACCGATCTTTCCGATATCATGGAACAAGCCTGCGGTTCGGATCATCACAATCTGATCCGATGCAAGATCCATCTCCTGCGCAATTGCCGCACCAAGCTTGGACACACGCTCCGAATGACCTCTTGTTTCGCTGTCACGGGTCTCAACCACATAACGAAGAATTTCAATGGTCTGCATGTATGCGCGCGACATATCGTCCTGATATTCCCGAATGGTACGCAGCTGCTTGATGGACTTCACACAAGACTCGATCAAAAGCTCCAGCTGATCAAATCGGTCATCCTTTTCATAATACCCTTGGATATCGAGATGACGGATCGTCTTGATGGGCGGTGCCATGCTCTTATGTCCCGTCAAAAGAATGATATACAGATCTTTATTGAATTTTCGGATCTCTTCAACGACTTGATCGCCGCAGATCGGTGACATCAAAAAGTCAAGCAGCATAATGTCATATTGACCGTTTCGCACACGCTCGATTGCAGTCACGGGATTGTTCTCGATATCAACATCGTAACCCGAACGGGCAAAATAGTCTTTGATTGTAGATGTAATGATTGGGTCGTCGTCCACAGTCAATATCGATATCTGTGCCGATGCCGTTATTTTGCTTTTTCTCATCGCAATCCTCCTTCACCCTTCGCTGCAATCCTGCGGACATGAACAAATTCCATCGGAATAGAGATACCAAAGATACTTCCTCCGCCTTCCCGATTCTTGCCCCACATCTCACCGTTGAATTTTCCACGGATGACTGCATTGGATATGTATAAGCCCAGTCCGGTTCCCATCGTTCCCTTACTTGTAACCATGGATTTGAACAATTTCTGCGCTACATTATCACTGATACCTGTACCGCGGTCCAGAATCTGAATCTTCAAGTTCTGTTCATCGTAGCTGATCTATATCTCGATTTCACCGCCGCCCATCTGTTTTTGTGCAAAGATGGAATTGCTCAGCAGATTTCCAATAACCTGCACCAGATTATTGATATCTCCCTGCAAAGAGATCTCCTCGCTTCGATCATAATCGATCTTCAGACGGCATCCGCTGTTCAAAAGTTCATGACGCATCAGAAGCATACTACGTTTCAGCATTTCATCGATGGTAAAGGTCACCTTTTCATCGGTGCTGATATTGGCAGCCTGTCCCTTGATCGCCGTAATAATATCCGACATATACGCTGTCGATTCCTTAACCTTACCGAACCAATCTCTTAATTCACCGTATATTTCGAGAAAATCCTCTCGTGTAACATCCGGATCGTAAATACTATCCACACATTCATCAATCAATGCTTCCGATGCCGATATACAGCCGGAAATACTCATGATCGGCGTTTTTAGATTGTGTGCAAGACCGCCGATCATTTGACCGAGGAATGCAAAACGCTCCTGCTCCATCATGCGCTCCTGGTTATCCTGAAGCTTTCTCATGCTTTCGCGAATCTGCGTTACATCCTTAAAAAGAGCGACAAAGCCAAGTGACTTTTTGCTGTGCTCCAGAGGGGAAACCTCAACGACAAAATACTTCATCTGTGCAGCATTTCCATTCATCACCGTCACGGTTTGTTCATAGGAAATATGCGTATCTCCCTGTCTGCTGGACTCGATAGCAGAAAGCATATTGTAAATCGGACCTCGCTGAGAAACGTCCTCCGGCTTTACGCAATCAAGCAAACGCTTGCCTTCCACAATTCCGTAATCCTTTGCAAACAACCGTTCAAAATTCTTGTTATAGCGAACGACATGACCGGCATCTGTGAGAACGATATAACTATCCGAAATCGCGTTCAATATCTGCTGTGTAGCAACAGGACTGATATCGAGAATGTTAAATCGGAAAATTGCAAGACCGTTCAAAAGGATCGTCACCATAAAGCTGAGCGGTGTTGCAGTAATCGGAACATCCTGTCCGCTGAAGGTCGCATAAAAGCTGACAGCAAGCGGACACAGTCCGCTTACCGCATACAGGATACACTGCTTCCAATAAAGCACTGTACTGTTCTTGATTCCGTAATAGATCATATATACCGATGCGGAGATCAAAAAGATATAGTTTGACAGACCGCTGACAAGCATATACGGACCAAAAACGATCTCACTCCGAACAACGGAAAAGCGCTCGTAATACAAATGATGCAAGGGATTGGTCCAAGAGATCAGAATGGTTGCAAGCGGCAATATAAACAGCATCTTCAGCCGCTTTGAAACGTACTCCTTCGCCCGGACAAATGTAATCGCGATACATAGATAGATCGGAGCACACAGTGCACCGCCCGGCTGCATGAGACAATCCAATACAAACATCAGCTGCTGATTGTCCGTCGGCACAAATCGCATAATGATCAACGGTATGATCCACAGCATATAAGCAGCACTGAACATTAAAAACAGGTTATGTAAAAGGATTCGTTTTTTATGTTCAATAAAGCTCCATATGAAAAATACCAACAGTACAACCAAAGCCACAAGAAAGATGAATACAGCCCAATCCGATACCATGCGTCATTCTCCTTTCTCAAACTCCCGAAGGATCGTTTTGATTGAAACGTCCGGATACACAAAGCCTGCTTCCTTCAACGCCGCAATTGTCATATCATTGGTTACAACAATTTTCGGCTTGCGAAGCTCCATGATCCGCCAATTATTCATGACCATAACAAGAAGATCGTTGTCCATACTGCGGCAATTCTTTCGGAACATCTCGATAAACGCCTCACGGCTGACCGCAAGGATTCCGCCATCGTCAACAGTATTCAAAATCTCTCCCAAAGTTGCAGGGATCGCATTTTCCATATGATATACCGTTCCGCTGCTGTGTGCCAAAGCAACGATCTCCATTGCACACAGGTCCACCGGCATCAGATCAATATTGATCTGCGCAGCATCACACGGGATGGCACCAACGGACAGGATTCCTTTTATAAACAAATAGAAGGCATTTGTCTCGGGATTACGTTGGAATTTTCCGTCACTTGCACGTCCGACCAGACGTCCGACACGGAAGATCTTTGCACGCAAGCCCTCTTTGATCGCTTCAAAAACAAGACCCTCTGCAAGGAACTTGCTTTTGACGTAAATATTTCTCTCCCAAATCTGACCAATATCGTAATCACGCTCGGTGAAGATCGCTTCAACGTTTCCCTTTCTCAGATTATCACCGCTGACACTGCAGGTCGACATATGATAAAACTGTGCATCTGCACGACGCGCAAGGGTCAGCATATTCTCCGTTCCGTCAACATTGGTAGAAAGGAATGCCGCCTCATCGGCTGCATAATGACGGACATCCGCAGCGCAATGATAGATCTCCTTGATAGAGCCGACAAGTCTTCGATAGTCATCGGAGGAAAGTCCCAGCATCTTCTGCGTAATGTTTCCGCATACGATCTCAATACGTGCACTGAGCCGCGCCGCATCCTCATCTCCGAAATAATAGGTAAGGATCGAATCCAACCGTTCTCTGCTGCCGTCTCTGACAAGGCAGGCAACCTTCTTCGCACCGCCGTCAAGCAGCTCCTTCACGATATGGACCCCGAGAAAGCCTGTTGCACCCGTTACAAGGATAGAACACGCATGCTCTTCCTCAGCCGTCTGAGTAGTCTCTGTATCCGTTTCTGACGCGTTATCCGTTACCGCCATAACAGCACGGCTTCGTCCAAGCAGCGATACCTGCATTTCAGCCGTCGGATTGGTATAGAAATCCGTCAAGGTCATTTCAAACCCATCGTTATAAAAACGGCTCAACACATTGAGTGCGGACATCGAGGTGCCGCCCTGCTTGAAGAAGGATTCCGTCGGATCCTTTGCAGGCATGGGAAGCACACTGTTCCATACAGAAAGAATATATTCTGTATTGAGTACAACACCGGATCTTACAGGTCTTACGGATGTTTCTTCAGCCGCCTCTGCCGTATCCTCCGCTGCAGGTACAGAATCTGTCTCCCGATGACATGGTGCAGATGCAATGGACGCATCCTCTACCGCCGCTTCTGTTCCCAAAGGATCGGCAACGGTATGCGCTGCTTCTGCGGGAGCACAGGGGACTTCGGTCTGCGCCAAAGCAGATGCCGTATGCTCCTCCGGATTCACCGTTTTCTGATCTGTCGCCATTGCACGCAGTGTCTGCATATCGATCTTATTCGTCGCCGTCACAGGCATATGCTTCAGCACTGTGTATACAGAGGGGACCATATATTCCGGCAAAACACGGGAAATCTCTGCAATGATCCGCTCGGAGGTGACGTCCATATCGGTCGTATAGAAGACGTGAAGTGTCATGGATCCGTCTTCCTTCTTCACAGGAACAATCGCAGACTGTACGATACCGTCAACATGATCGATCGCACCTGTGATCTCGGTCAGCTCCACACGCTGACCGTTCAGCTTGACCTGCGCATCCTTTCTGCCGAGATAATCATACCTGCCGTCCATACGCAGACGCGCAAGATCACCGCTTCGATACATTTTCTGTCCCGGGAAATAGATATCGTCAAAAAATGACTGCTCTGTCAATTCGGGACGGGAAATATAACCGCAGCTGAGACACTCTCCCGCAATGTAAATCTCTCCGTATGCTGTCGGGAGCACAGGCTTCCGATCCTCATCAAGCACATAAACACGGGTATTCTGCAAGGGCGCACCGATCGTAATATGCTCTCCCGTCTTCAGATGCGCCATCGTTGTAAAGACAGTCGCCTCTGTCGGACCGTACATATTCATCAGCATACCGTCGCTGTGCGCATAGAACTTATCCCGCAGTGTTTCCGTTACGACCTCTCCGCCGAGAAGAACAATGCGGATATGCTTTGCCGCATGACAGAAGGCCTCGTTTCCAAGACACATCTGAAGTCTGGACGGTGTCATTTCAAAGATACCGGTACGGTACGTTTCCACAAGCTGTGCAAGCTTCCAGGGAAGCATCATCTCTTCCTCATCAGCAAGAACGACCGTACGTCCGAGCGCAAGCGCGATCATCGTCTCAACGACAAAGCAATCAAAAACTGCGTTCGTCGAGCACAGTACACGTCCGGGGATCGGATCGAGCAATGTCTTCATCTGTGCACAAAGATTGGAAACAGAACGGTGACTCAGCATAACCCCCTTCGGTCTGCCGGTCGAGCCGGATGTAAACAAAACATTGACGAGATCATCGTCACTGACAAGACGGTCATCATAGGAATCGCAGGCACCGACGGGAAGCGGGTATGTCTCACACGGCAGCTTCTCCTGCAAAAGCGGATCAGATGCGGTATCGCACAGAAGTATTGCCGCATTCGAGATCTCAAGCATATACGTTTTTCTGGACAGCGGGAAGCTCTCGAGCATAAACATGTATGCACATCCCGCCTTCAGGATACCATACATCGCGGCGATCATATCGGGCGTTCTTCTCAGACACAGGCCGACGCACTGTCCCGGACGGACACCGTGCTCCTCCAGAAAATGTGCGATCGCCATCGCACGTCTTTCCAGACGCGCAAAGGAAATCTCCTCGCCGTGATAGATCACAGCAGTCGCATCGCCATCCATTGCAGACCGACTCTTCAGGATCTGATGAACGGGACGGTTGACAAACGGTGTTGCCGAGAAATTGGGTATATCAATATAAGTCTCTTTGTCCGCTGCACAAAGAAGCGCAAGCTCAGAAACAGCACGATCGCCGTTTTGTGTCAGCTCCTTTACGATCTGCACAATGCATCTTCCGTAAAACGCAACCGTCTGTCTTTCAAACAAAGAGGCAGCATAAGAGAAACGCAGAACGTAGCAAGCATCCTTTTTGGCAAGCTCAAGGATCATATCCATCTTGACAGATCCCGTCGGGATCCCACGGAATACCATCTTCTTACCGTCAAGCATAAAGCCGCTTTCGTCAACGGGACTCTGTGTCAGCATGACGCGGTAAAGCGCATTTTGTCCTCCGCGCGGCAAATCAAGTGCTGTGATGATCTCCTCAAGACTGACGTCCTGATGATCCAACATCTGTGAAACCTCATTCTGTACACGCTTCAGCCACTGTGTGACAGTCAACTCACGCGAGGGTGTCAGACGCAGCGGCAGTGTGTTGATAAATGGTCCGCAGACATCCGTGCTTCCGAAATACTTTCGTCCCGCAACAGGCGTACCGATGATCATATCCTTGTTTCCCGAGGCCGCAGACAGAAGAAGTCCCCATGCGGCAAGGAAGAGCACATATTCGGAATAACCGTTTTCACGGCAGAACTGCTCACATATACGGCTCTGTTCCTCTGTCAAGGTCAATGCAAGATCGTCACCCTTGTAGTCAAAGGTCTTTGGCGGGACCTTATCGGTCGGGATCACGAGCGGCTCGGGCAGATCCTGCAGATGTGAGGTCCAATAATCGAGCGAACGCTTCTTTTCATCGCCGTTTTCCTGCGCTGCAGTATGGAGATAGTCATAATAATCCCATTCCACAAAAAGATCTTTGCCGCTGTACGCACGGTCAAGACGCTGCAAAACGATCGGTGTGCTCATACCGTCACCAATGATATGATGGCTGTCAATCAAAAGATAGGATGCCCCCTCCCCGGAGGTCCAAAGTGCAGCACGCAAAAGCGGCGCACGCGTCAAATCAAACGGGCGCAAAAATGCCTTGCAGGCATCCTCGAAGGTATCTGCACTGAGCTCCTCAAGAACAAATTCAACCTTTTCGGAAACACGTGCGCAAATGCCGTTTTCACCAAAGGAGAAGGAGGTACGGAAGATGGCATCTTCCGCAATCAGGCGCTCAAATGCGCCGCGAAGGCGCAACCGATCAGGCGCCGTCTCCAAAAGAAACGCGCCGGGCATATTGTATGACAAGCCGTTGGGATCCAACATAGACTGCACATAAATGCCCTCCTGCATGGGAGACAACGGATATTCCGCACACGCCGGTGCCTTCTTCATCAAATATGATGCAGGGACGGACGGTCCGGAGGCTTGTTTTTTATGATAAGAAGGAGAGGAACTGTCGATCAGCTCCGCAAGTCTGTTTGCCGTTCGGCAAGCATAGAGATCAGAAATACGGATCTTCTGTGAAAATGCCTCTTCGATCTTGATGATGCAGGTCAATGCGTTCAACGAATTTCCGCCGCAAAGGAAATAATCACTGTTTGCATAGATGTCCTCCTGGGAAAGAACCTCGCGGAAGATCTCTGTAATACGTTCTGCAGTTGCGGAAATGTCGGTACAAGCAGTATCTGCTGTCTTTTGCGGCATCGGCAACTTTTTCTCATCGATCTTACCGTTTGCTGTAATTGCAAATCCGGACACACGCATAACGAAGGTCGGGATCATATACTCGGGCAAATAGGTTGCAACGTGTGAAAGAAGCTCCATCTCATTGAGGTCGCATCCTGCGGAATAGTACGCACCGATCACCTGCTGTCCGCCGAATTCGCAGATCCGTGCATATGCTGCATCAATGCCCGGGTAGGACTCGATACAGGATGCAATTTCCTGAAGCTCGATCCGCAGACCGCGCAGCTTCACCTGACGGTCGGCACGTCCTGTCAAAACGATCTCTCCATCCGGTGTCCAATATGCAAGGTCGCCGGTATCATAGAGACGGTCATCACTGACAAACGGGTTATTGCGGAACACCTTTTCCGTCAGATCGGGACGGTTACGGTAACCGCGTCCGACACATTTTCCGCCGACAAACAAACGGCCGTTTCCGCCAATCGGAAGAGGATTCATCCATTGATCAAGAACATAAAGCTTACAGTTACCCATCGGCTTACCTGCGGTGATACGGTCAGCATGGGAAAGATCCTTCATACTGACAGCAACCGTTGTTTCCGAGGGACCGTACTGATTATAGATTCGTGCTGCCGTGCACATTTTCAGCTTTTTCAAAAGCTCAGGCGGAAAATGCTCGCCGCCGCAAATGATACTTTCCATACGCCACATGACACCGCGGAAGGCATCATTCTGCAAAAAGGCAGAAAGACGTGACGGTGTAACCGATAAGAAGCCCACCGCATAACCGTTCACCAATGCCGCAAGACGCTCAGGAGACTCAAGCTCTCGTTCGTCCGGCAGAACAATCGTTTTTCCGTTCAAAAGTGCCGCAATGCTCTCAAGCATAAATGCGTCAAAGCCAACATTGCATACCGAGAGGATCGCCCCCTGACCGTACACCGTTTCCATTTCCGATGCCAGATTCAGAAGCGATCGCTGTGTGATCTCAACGCCCTTCGGCTCTCCTGTGCTTCCCGATGTATACACAACATATGCCAGACGGTCTCCGGCATTCGAAGAATCGG
>JAFQMO010000136.1 GCA_017414385.1 Clostridia bacterium | reverse complement strand
GCCTTGCCGCTGGAATTATGTGATCACCGAGGAGAAGCGTCCCGAAATGCCGCTTCCCATCGAGGAAACAGAGCACGGTACGTTTATTATGAGCTCCCGCGATATGTGCATGATCGAGCTCATTCCCGAGCTGATGCGGTCCGGAATTGACAGCTTCAAGATTGAGGGCCGCATGAAGAGCGCATATTATACAGCAGTTGTGACGAATGCGTACCGCATGGCGATCGATGCATATGAAAAGGATCCGGCAGGATACCGTTATGATCCGATGTGGCTGAGAGAGCTGGAGAGTGTCAGCCACAGAGAATACGCGACAGGATACTATTTTGATTCAACGCAGGAGAATGCGCAGACGGTGACCGATATGGGATATCTGCGTGAGAAGGCGTATCTGGCCGTTGTTACAGAGTACTGTGAGGAAACGGGGGTCGCAACCTTTATTCAGCGGAATAAGGTGACAGAGGGAGCCGCAGCGGAGATCATTTCTCCCGGACGTATCGGCAGGGCACTGACGGTATGTGCTATGAAAGACGAAAACGGTGAGCCGATCATAGCGGCACCGCACCCGTTCATGCGTTTTTCCATGCCTGTTCCGTTCCCCGTTTTTCCGGGTGACATTATGCGTGCGTAAGCGGCGCACCGCAATGGAATTGTGCCCTTCCTTTGGAGAGGAAGAAGGATATGTCGTACGGATCTTTTTGACCGCGGCGGCAAAAACGTGTTTTTTTGGAAAAAATTATTCGGTATGACAAAGAATTCACAAAATTATCTTGAAAAATTTTTCGATATGTGGTATAGTATATAATTGATGATATGTGTGTTCATTTATGAGCGGCATGCATGAATTTCTTGAATTACAAAAAATAAAACATAAAGGAGTTATCAAACGATGTACAACAAGAAAACGATCGAAGACATCGAAGTATCCGGCAAAAAGGTACTGGTTCGCTGCGACTTTAATGTTCCGCTGAAGGATGGCGTGATCACCAGCGATAAGAGAATCGTGGAAGCGCTTCCCACCATCAAGTATTTGCTTGATCAGGGTGCAAAGGTCATTCTTTGCTCTCACATGGGTAAGCCTCACGCGATCTTTACAGAAGGCTTTGGCCTTGATAAGAAGGAAAAGGCAAAGGTAGAGGCACTTCCTGCTGAGGAACAGGCTGCTGCAAAGGCAGAGCTTTTGGAAAAGGCAAAGAAGAACGATATCAAGAAGTTTACACTTGCTCCCGTTGCTGAGCGTTTGAACGAATATCTTGACGGCAAGGTCACCTTTGCTGCAGATATTGTCGGTGACGATGCAAAAGCAAAGATCGCCGCACTTGAGGCAGGCAAGGCTGTTCTGATTGAAAACGTACGCTTCGACGCAAGAGAAACCAAGAACGATCCCTCAATGGCAAAGGAGCTTGCTGATCTTGCTGACATTTATGTCAACGATGCATTCGGCTCCGCACACAGAGCACATGCTTCCACCGCAGGCGTTGCAGACTATCTGCCTGCTGTTTCCGGTTACCTCATCAACAAGGAGATCACCGTTATGGGCGGTGCGCTCGAGGATCCCAAGAGACCCTTCGTAGCGATCCTTGGCGGTGCAAAGGTATCTGATAAGATCGGTGTTATCCAGAACCTTATTGAAAAGGTTGACACACTGATTATCGGCGGCGGTATGGCATATACCTTCTTCCGTGCAATGGGTAATGAGGTTGGTACCTCCATCTGCGAAGAGGACAAGCTTGATCTCGCACGCGATCTGATCGCAAAGGCAAAGGCGAAGGGCGTTAACTTCCTGCTTCCCGTTGATAATGTCATTGGTAAGGAGTATGACGAAAATACACAGTTCATGACCATTTATTCCGATTCCATTCCGGATGGCTGGATGGGTCTTGATATCGGTAAGAAGACTCAGGAGCTCTTTGCAAAGTCTATCATCGGTGCAGGTACCGTTGTATGGAACGGCCCGATGGGCGTTTCCGAGTGGGCAAACTTTGCAGCAGGTACGACTGCGGTTGCACAGGCGGTTGCTGACTCCGGTGCGATCTCTATCATTGGCGGAGGCGATTCCGCAGCGGCTGTTGAAAAGCTGGTCTACGCTGATAAGATGACGCATATCTCCACCGGCGGCGGTGCTTCTTTGGAATTCCTCGAGGGTAAGCAGCTTCCCGGTATTGCATGCCTCAACGATAAGTAATCATACAAAACGCGATCTGTTATCCGTTGGGTGGCCTTCGGATAACAGATCTCCAACATATATCAACAGAAAGAAGTGTCATAACATGGATAAGCAGAATAGAAGAACCGTTATCGCGGGCAACTGGAAAATGAACATGACTCCCACCGCAACCACAGCATTCATGAAGGAGCTTGCTCCTATGGTTGCAGATGCGGATTGCGATGTCGTGCTTTGCGTTCCTGCGATTGATATTCCCGCCGCTGTTGAGGCGACAAAGGGAACCAACATTCACATTGGTGCAGAAAACGTTCACTTCAAGGAGAGCGGTGCGTATACTGGCGAAATCTCCGCAGATATGCTTGTAGATGCAGGCGTAGAATATGTTATCATCGGTCACAGCGAGCGCAGACAGTATTTCGCTGAGACAGACGAGACGGTTAATCTGCGTACAAAGGCTGCACTTGCCAAGAACCTGAAGGCGATCGTTTGTGTCGGCGAGACTCTGACACAGCGTGAGCAGGGTATTACAGCAGAGACTGTTTCCCTGCAGACAAAGATCGCTCTCCTCGATGTCAGTGCAGAGGATATGAAGAATGTCATTATCGCATACGAGCCTGTATGGGCGATCGGCACCGGTAAGACTGCAACTGCGGATCAGGCAGATGAGGTTTGCGGTATCATCCGCGAGGTCATTGCAGGTCTGTACGGTGAGTGTGTTGCAAAGGCAACCACGATCCAGTACGGTGGCTCTATGAATGCCAAGAATGCGGCAGAGCTGCTTTCCAAGGTCAATGTTGACGGAGGCTTGATCGGCGGCGCATCCTTGAAGACAGAGGACTTTACCGTTATCGTGAAGAACGGTTGATCTGCTGCCATTGGGCGGACAAATCGATATTCCCGTTATCACAAGCTACGCGGGGCTGCGGCACAGTGGTGCGGCGGTCCCGTTTTGTCTTTTTAAGCGATAAAAACAATCGGAAGTTAAGGGAGTTTGTATGAACAGAACGGCAAGAGCATTCCGTATATGGCACGTGTTTGTGCTGTTATTGGTATTGTGTATCGCGGTAGCCTCTTTTATGATCGGTGTATCAGCAAGTCGGACGAAAACCGATGGCATCGATACAAGGGTCACGGCATCCATCAACGAAGAAAACACCGATGAGATCAAGGTCGTTTTTATTCCTGATGATGATTTCCTGAAGGAAAAAAAGGGACAGACGTTATACCTGTTTTGTCTTCAGCCGTATGTGAGTGTCGATGAGCTGCGTTCATTATCACCGCTTGCGACCAAGGTCGTTGACAAAAAGGTGACATATACCATTCCTGTTGATGATGCGGAAGATCGGTATCGTGCGCGTTTTGTGCTGGCACTTGGCAGCGGTGCAGATTATCAGGTGGTAGGCGAGGCCTTTGTCGGAAATCCGGAGGCGCTTGATACATCGAAGAAGAAACGAATGCTGAGTCCTTCGATCAAGGGCGTGGTTGCATCGTCATCCTTGATGTCCGATGTACGGCAGCTGGGTGTGTCTCATGTCGTGATCCCGATCGTGATTGATGATTTTATCACAGAGACGGCGGGAGATCCGTCATATTCCGAGGTTACATCGGGTACCACAACACATTTTCATAAAGAATTGATCGATGTGTTGGATGCACAGGTTCAAATGCTCAAAAACCGCGGTACACAGATCTATTTCCGCTTTTTGCTTGACGGAGGAGATCGTGAGGATCCGCTGACGCAGGCATATCTGTTGTATGCGGAAACCGCTTCTGAGGACGCTGCTTTTTACGGTATTTCCATGCAGACAAAAAAGGCATACCAGATCATCAACAATCTTTTTACGTTTTTTGCAGATCGGTACGCGGCGGACACGAAAGACGCACAAGTTGATTTTATTTTAGGTTATCATGTAAATGAATGGGAGAAGTGGTGCGATCTCGGATATTCCTCCAAGAGCGTAAAAAAACAGGCGGAGGCATATGCGGCGGTATTCCGCGTGGCGAAGATGGCACTGCAATCAGTATCGGCAAGCAGCCGTGTCTATGTTCCCAATTCCAATCTGTATCCTTCGGCAAAAATCTTTTTGGAAGCATTCGCATCTGAAATGGGGATGGAGGATTGGAGTGTTGCGATCGCTCCGTATGCATCGACACCGCTTCATGAAACCGTCTGGTCGGATAACGGTGCAGCAGCAAGTCAGTCAACATCCTATTTGACAATGAAAAATATTGAGCTTCTGCGGGATTTTTTAATGCAGGATGCTTATTTACATAACGGACAGATGCGTTCCGTGATCATCGACGATTTTGCGGTTCACGGTGTTTGCGGCGAGAGCGCATCCGAGGAAAATCAGGCAGCATCGATTGCATACGCATATTACCGTGCGGAGGCCGTCGGCTTTATTGATGCAATGATCTATCACCGTATCATCGACAATGCAAATGAAGGGTGCCGTTTGGGACTCAGAGGTGAGAACGGCGAGGAAAAACAAAGCTATACGTTGTTTGCGAAAATAGATACAAATATGGGCTCCGAGATAGCAAAGCCGTATGCACAGATCATCGGCCAAAAGAAATGGAGCAATATCGTTGACGGTTATTCGAAGAAAGCGGCGGAGCCGCTCTCATTCATCGAATCACAGGGAGAGATCATCCGCGAGGATGCACTTTTGTCACATATGGAATCCTCTGTGGCTCTGTATACGTTTGAACTCGGAACATTGCAGGGCTTCCGTCCTGCAGAGCACGGTGTTTCTGCCGTGTTGGAAACCGAGGAGGTCACGGGCATCGACTATATCAACAGCCGTGTTTTGGCGATTGAGACGGCATCGATGCCGAGTACAGAGTATGCGGGTTTTGCGGTCAATCTTGGCGCTGACAAACAGATCACAGACCGCGCAGAACGTCTGTATCTGACGCTGAATGCAGGAACGGTCGCAGATGACGGTGTACGGAAGGCCGAGCGGTTTTCCGTGAAGCTGGTCCTTGGCAGCAAAGATCTTGCAAAGGATCGCTGTATCTATGAAGGTGTTGCGGAGATCGAGGCAGATACGTGGACAACGGTTTCGTTTGACATTAAGGATTTTGCCCGTCGGGCTGACGGCGCATCGTATTTGATGGTTCTTGTTGCAGGTGATGACGAGTCAGAGGGCAATCGTGGAGCGTACCGTATCTTGCTGAATGATATCCGTATGACAACAGGAGCCGGAACCTTGCCTCTCAAGATTTTTTTGACGGTTTTGGGCCTGATTGGTGCGGTTGCTTTACTGTTCGGTCTTCTGGTCCTGAGAGCTGCAATCATTCGCCGCAGACGCAGAAAGCAGCGTGCAGCGTATTTGGCAAAGCAGCGCCGTCTCCGAATGCAGCAGCAATATGCTGCACAGATGCAGTTGACGGAGCGTCGTACGGGTACGGCCTCAGCAGTACAGAAAGATGTGCGTACGAAGGATGTTCACACACAACAAAACCGTACGCCGTCTTCTGAAAAAAGAAGGGTTGCACAACGCCGTCCCGATATGTACAAAAATGACAGAAGATCCTGAGGTCAACAGATAACAAATAGGAAAGAAAGGGCGCTTTTTCAGAAAAGCAAAGGTTGATAGCATGAGAAGACCGGTGAAATACAAGGTCAAGCAGGCACAGAAGCAAAGACTGATCGTCATGATCGCATCGGCGGTCCTTGGTGTCGGTGTGGTCGGCGGTGCGATCGCTGCCGTTGTTATGACACGCGATGAACCGAATGTACCGAAAGAGACAACCGATTTTGTGTCCGATACCGAGTCTGCAGACACCGTGCAGACAACGGATGAGATACAGGACACAGGTACTGAAGCAGATTCTGTATCAGAAAATGATACGGATGCAGTAACAGAACCCGATACGGTGACAACACCCGCTGATGGGACAGATACGGTGCCTCTTGATTCCGATGATGCAACAGAACCAACAGAGACGGCAGAGGACCCTGTAACACCGCCGTCGCCTGTGATCGATGTTACATCTACAAAGAATTATAAGGGCGGTTATCTGGATCTTTCCGATTATACAACAACATCCGAGCTGCAGACCGCAGCTGCCGCACTGAAAACGGCAGGGTATACAGCTGTTATGGTAGAGCTGAAATACGACAATGGTAAGCTCGCATATCGTTCCGAGGTCAAGGAAGCCGATGACTATGGCGCAAATCCTTCTGTTGCGGCGCTTACCTTGCCCGATATTGTCAAGGTCCTGCACGGCGAGGGGTTGTATATCACCGCGCGTGTTTGTGCAATGCGTGATGATCTTGCGGCAAAGGGAAATGCAAATGCGGCGCTGATGAATACAGCCGGCTTCCGTTATTCGGACGGAACCTCTCGTTGGATCTCCGTTTATTCCGATGAAGGTAAAGCATATATCACGGCACTTCTTACCGAGATGTGCGATGCGGGTGTTGATGAGATCATGCTCAGAGAATACGCACTTCCCTCAAATGCGGCAACAACTGCTCCTGCGAAGGATGCGAATGCTTCCGAAACAGATGCGGTTATGACGTTTGTGGCTGAGATCAGAGATCTGCTTGGCTCCAAGGCTTTGAATTTGGAGATCGATCTCGAAACAATCGTTTCCGGTGCGGATGCGGAACGCGGTATTGACTGTGAAAGACTCAGCGTGTACTCTGACAGTATTACCGCTGATATTACAGTGTCCAATCTCCGTGACGGAATGATCATTGGCGGCAAGACCATTGAGGACGTAGACCGCGATCCGGCAAAGACGGTAGAGATCGTGCTTTCTGCGCTCGATGTCAGCGCCTTGAACATTCGCCCGCTTCTTGAGCTGACGGGAAATGATGCAACAGATGCGGCACAGATTGCAATCGCACAGCACAAGGGTTACGGTGCATACCAGATGAGTGCGCCTGTTATCGGGATGAATGAGAAATGATACGGAATCTGTTTTTTGATATTGATGATACGATTCTCGATTTTCGCGGAGGAGAAGCAGTTGCGATTCGTAAAACGTTGACGCTTGCAGGTGTTTCTCCGACAGACGAAACGGTCTCCCTGTACTGTGAGATCAATTCTGCGCTTTGGAAGCAGTTGGAGATGGGAACGGTAACGAGAGAGATCCTTCTTGTGGAGCGCTTTGCCCGTTTGTTTTCATCGATCGGGGCAGATGCCGATCCCGCGAAAACACAGCAGACATACGCGGAACAGCTCAGTTTGACACACGATTTTATTCCCGGTGCAGAGGAAATGTTGGCGCTCTTGCGTAATAAGTATTGTCTTTGTGCCATCACAAACGGAACGGCATCGGTACAGAAGCCCCGAATGCGCGCTGCCCGTCTTGACCGCTTCTTTTCAAAGGTGTTTATTTCACAGGAGATCGGATACGAAAAGCCCGACACGGCGTTCTTTGACGCGTGTTTTTCCGATATGCCGTCATGGAAGCGTGAGGAGACAATGGTTATCGGTGACAGTCTGTCCTCCGATATTCTTGGCGGGATCCGCGCGGGACTTCGAACCTGCTGGTATAATCCCCATCACAAGGCAAGACCGACAGATATGCCGATCGATTATGAGATTCATGATCTTTGTGCGCTGCCTGCCTTGCTTGATAGGATCAATACGTGAGCGAACAGAGAGGGTGCACCTCTCTGTTTTTATACATCCGTATAGATGAAACTTGACAAAAGTCCAAGTTTGTGATATATTGTAGAAAAGACAATGAAAGGGATCTGATGTATTATGTTATCGACTGTTTATAGTGCGGGCTTGTTTGGAATAGAAGGCTTTTCCGTTACCGTTGAGGTCAACTGTGCCAACAGTCTGCCGCAGCTGGAGATCGTTGGATTGCCGGATAACGCGGTCAGAGAATCCAAGGAACGTCTGCGTGCAGCCTGTGCAAATTCCGGAATACCGTTTCCGGACGGTGCACTGACCATCAATCTTGCGCCTGCTGACAAAAAGAAAGAGGGTTCCTTTTATGATATGGCAATGCTGATCGGTATCCTGACGGCGGGAAATCGATTGGATGTCAAAGGCGATCTGTCCAAAATGTGCTTTATCGGGGAGCTTTCCTTCTCGGGAAGCGTGCGTTCGGTACGCGGCGTGCTTTGTATGTGTCTCGCGGCAAAGGATGCGGGAAAAACGGTGATGTTCGTTCCTGCAGGGAATGCGCCTGAGGCATCAGTGATTGAAGGTGTGACGGTATATCCCGTTGAGAATATTGTGGATCTGATCAAGCATCTTGCGGGAAAGGAGCAGCTCACGCCCTGTGTTTTTGATCGCGAGGCCGCACAGGCGCTCTCATACGATCAAATGCTTGATTTTGCCGATGTGAAGGGGCAGCTCCGTGCCAAACGCGCGCTTGAGCTTGCGGCTGTTGGTCAGCATAACGTGCTTTTGATCGGACCGCCCGGAACAGGTAAAAGCATGCTCGCCAAGCGCCTTCCTTCGATTCTTCCCGCGCTTACCTTTTCGGAATCGATCGAAACAACAATGATCCATTCCATATCGGGCATTTTTGCAGAAGGAACATCGCTTGTGGTTCGCAGACCGTTTCGTGCACCGCATCATACGATGAGTGCGGCAGGTCTTGCAGGCGGCGGAAAGGTCCCGATGCCGGGCGAGATCTCGATCGCACATAACGGTGTCTTGTTTTTAGATGAGCTCCCTGAGTTCAACCGCGATGCTATGGAGGTCATGCGCCAACCGCTCGAGGATGGTGTCGTTACCATTACACGCGCATCGGGTAAGGTGACATATCCCTGCCGATTCATGCTCGTTGCTGCAATGAATCCTTGCCGATGCGGTTATTTCGGACATCCGACGATCCGGTGTACCTGCAAGCCGACGGATATCAGACAGTATGTTTCGAGGATATCCGGTCCCCTGCTTGACCGTATTGATATTCAATTGGAGATCCCTGCACTTTCCTATGATGAGCTGACGAGTACAGGAAGGGAAGAATCATCTGCAGAGATTCGTGCGCGTGTGGAAAAAGCAAGACTGTTTGCAAAGGCTCGTTACGATGCATCGGGGGATGCTGTTTTGACCAATGCACATCTGACAGCACCGCAGATCCGTAAGTATTGTCCGATGGACGATGCTGCCAAGCGTATTTTGCGCAGTGCGTTTGAAAGGATGGGACTGTCCGCACGAGGCTATGACAGGATCCTCCGTGTGGCAAGAACGATCGCAGATATGGCAGAATGTGAAGTATTGGGCGCGGAGCATATCGCAGAGGCGGTACAGCTTCGTTCGCTTGACCGCAAGTATTTTGGAGGATAAAAAGTAAATCATTTTGATCTTACAAATAAAAATCCCGCGATGCGCTGTGCATCGCGGGATTTCATTTTGATTTATTATGCAGCTGCAGTCAAATTAGTCGTTGAACAGATCGTCACATACTTCTTCCAGACAGTACTTGGAACGAACGTACGGTTCGCGCTTGATCCACTTACCATTTGTGAAGTCCGGGATTGCAACGGGCATAGATCCCATAGCGATGGAATCCTCGGAAAGGGTGGTGATAACCATCCAGGAAGCAGTGTCATATACGTCGATCGGTGTCTGAGTGCCGGCCTTGACTGCTTCAACGAATGCACGGACAACGTGCCAGTCAATACCACCGTGACCGCCCAAAGAGGGATCGAAATTCTTCCACAGCGGATGACCGTATTCTTCACGCAGCTCATCAGGACGCTTTGTGATATCATCTCTGCCCTTGCAGATGACGACCTGATTTCTGTCTTCAGACCAGAAGCCCTTTGTTGCAGAAACAAGGTTTGCACGGGAGTAGTGACGGGGAAGTGTGGTGTCGAGTGTGAGAACGATGGTCTCGCCATGTGCACACTTGATGCAGGTGGTTACAACGTCGCCCTGTGTAAATGCAAAGTTCGCATTTTCAAAATCTTCACCGCGCTCAAGCTTGATCCAATCGTTTACGCCGCGAGCCTTGGATGCCATAGAGGTCAGGGTGAGCATACGATTACCGCGGTTGATGTTGAGATACTTAGCGATCGGGCCGAGCTCGTGTGTGGGGTAGTTTTCGCAGTTACGGTGCATGTAGTTGTCCAAACGGTAATGGCGATCAACGTGACCCATTGCAACCTCGCCGCGAAGGTCATGTCTGTAACCGCCTTCACAGTGAACTACTTCACCGAAAACGCCCTTCTTGATCATGTTGAGGATCATCATTTCATTCTCGTCATAGCAGCAGTTCTCGAGCATCATACAGGGCATACCGGTACGCTCAGAGGTCTTGACGAGCTCCCAGCACTGATCAACAGAGTATGCGCCGCCAACTTCCATTGCAGCGTACTTGCCTGCGTTCATTGCATCGATACAAATCTGAACGTGGGAGTCCCAGGAAGATGTAGCAACCACTGCATCGACCTCGGGAAGGGAGATCAGATCACGGTAATTTGTGGATGCCTTAGGGCTGACACCGGTTCTCTCGAATACGCAATTTCTCGCCCACTCGGTACGATCCTCATACAGATCACATACACCGACGATCTTGACATCGGGCATGTCGAGCATCATTTCCATCTGTCCGGATCCACGGCCGCCGAGACCGACTACAACCACGTTAATAGAGTCTTTCATAGTTTAATAAAACCTCAACTTTCATATGTATTCTATAAAACAGAGCGAATCTGTCAATACAGCGTAATTATACCACGAAATTTTATGTTTGTAAATAGGTTTCGAGGTAATTCTGAGAAAGGTTCGAAAAAATGTCAACTTTCATGTGCATTCTGATAAAACAGAGCGAATCTGTTAATACTGCGTAAATTATACCATGAAATTTTACGTTTGTAAATAGGTTTCGAGGCGATTTCTCAAAATTTGTAAATGGAAGCATACGGCGATGCGCAACCTCCGATTGCATATCGTCGAGCAGGTGCAACTTTTTGGCGCGATATCAACTGTCTGCTCCGTTATATTTACGGAGCTTTGCATAGGTAGCCATCAGCTTTTTGGTTCCAACAGTATCAAACGCAATCTCATAAAGAATATCGGCGCCCATCTCCCGAACAGAAAGAATGACACCCTTTCCAAAGGTAAAGTGCGAAACGACATCTCCCGTAGAGAAACGATCGTAGCTTTGTGTTCTGCCAACGCCGGAGGAGAGATCGGATTCGCGGAAAAACTCTTTGGACATTGTGATCTTTTTTCTGCGTTCCGGTGTTCGTATCTGCTCGGTTGTGCCTGTGGATTCTTGCGCACCTTCATTTGCGTGGAACCGGGATTTGGGAAGCTCCACGAAGACATATTCCTCGGAGATCTCGTCAAGGAAACGGCTTTTGGGATTGAAAGTCGTTTTTCCGTAAATAAGACGTTCTCTTGTGTGAAGCGCGAAAAGACGGGACTTGGCGCGTGTGATCGCAACATAAGCCAAACGGCGTTCTTCCTCCAGCTCCTCCGGGTTCATAGCGGACTGAATACTCGGAAACAGTCCCTCTTCCATACCGGGCAGGAAGACGACAGGGAACTCGAGGCCTTTTGCTGAATGAATGGTCATCAAGACAACGGCATCGGCATTCTCATCATAATTATCGATGTCGGATACCAACGCAACCTCCTCAAGGAAGCCGGAGAGGGTTGCATCGGGGGTGCTTTCCTCATACGCGACGGCATTTGAGATCAGCTCCTTTACGTTCTGTACGCGGTCGATCTCGCTAATACCGGCATTTTCGAGCATTTTCATATATCCGGTACGTTCAAGAACCGTTTCGAACAAAACGGAGAGCTTTTGCGTTTTTTGAATTTCCCGAAGCTCGTCGATCATTTCTGCGAAAGAATGAAGCTTTGAGATCGACTTTGACAGCGAGGGGTACTGCTCGGCATTTCTCATTGCATCAAGAATCGAAACATCCTCATATGTGGCAATGTTTTCCAATGCGGAAAGCGTTGTTTCACCGATTTTTCTCTTGGGCTCATTGATGATCCGTTTCAAACGGAGATTATCGGAAGGATTATTGATGACACAGAGATAAGCGATAACGTCCTTGATCTCCTTTCGCTCATAGAACCGTGTTCCGCCCAAAAGACGGTAGGGAACACCGCTTTTTGCGAACACAGTCTCAAGATTGGAGGACTGCGCATTGACACGGTACAGAACGGCAAAATCACTGTATTTACGCTTTTCGCGAATCACAAGATCCATGATCTTATTGATGATGTACCGTGCTTCCTCATTTTGATTCTCAAGCTTACGCACGGTGATTTTTTCGCCATCATCTGCCTTGGACCAAAGCTCTTTTCCCCGTCTGCCGAAATTATTGCGGATAACGGAATTTGCGGCATTGAGGATGTTGGAGGTGGAACGGTAATTCTGCTCGAGCTTGATGATGTGAGCATCTGTATATGTTTCGTCAAAGTGGAGAATATTTTCGATTGTTGCGCCGCGGAACTTATAGATGGATTGATCATCGTCGCCGACTACCATCAGGTTACGGTGTTTTCCGGAAAGCAGCACAGCAAGCTGCAGCTGCGCATAGTTGGTGTCCTGATATTCGTCGATGCAGACATAACGAAACCGTGACTGATAATAATCGCGTGCCTCTTTGTCGGCCATGAGCAGACGGACAGTCTGCATGATAATATCGTCAAAATCCAGTGCATTGCTGTCGAACAATTGCTTTTGATAAAGCTCATAGATGGAAGCGATCTGATTGAGGCGAAGATCACTTCCTGCTTCTGTCATGAAATCGTCGGGCGTCTGGAGTTTATCCTTTGCACGGCTGATAGCGTTTTGAACAGCCTTGGGCGGGAGCTGCTTCTCATCAATGTTGAGCTGCTTCATGCAGGTGAGGATGACCTTTTTGGAGTCATCCGTGTCGTAAATGGTAAAATCCGGGCGATAGCCGATACGCTCACCGTATTTCCGCAGGATACGGATGCAGATAGAGTGGAATGTTCCTGCCCAGATCTCGTCGCTTTGCTGCCCGACGATTGCGGCAAGCCGTTCCTTCATCTCGTTTGCTGCTTTGTTTGTAAAGGTGATCGTGAGTATTGCCCACGGCGGACAAGGACGGGAGGAGAAGCTCTCGGCAAGATCTGCAAGTGCATCGTGCGGAAGCTGAGATGCTTGCTCCAGTGCGGACACACCCTCTTCGGTCAGAGAAGGGGGAATCGTTTCATCATAGTACGCGTTTCCGTATCGGATGATGTGAGCAATTCGGTTGACTAGCACCGTTGTTTTTCCTGTACCGGCACCGGCGAGAATAAGCAAAGGTCCGTTGACGGTGTAAACGGATTCTCTTTGTTTGTCATTCATGGAGGCATAAAGGGAATCAAAGATGCTGCGTTTTGCAGCAAAATATCGGGCAGTCAGAGATGCCTCGGCGTGGGGAAAACTTGTCATGGCAGTCTTAGTCCTTTCCATGTTCGTGATTTCGACACAAGTATGAGAGCCGAGTGATGCTGTTTTCAAAGTCGAATTTGTGTCATATCTCCGTTAATTATACCACAAATTTTTTGTAATGGCAATCTTTTTTTGACAATTTTTTCTGTAAAAAACTGTTTTTTGTCCCGAAAATCGGCATTTTTCAAAAAAGTTGCGATTATTTTCCCGAAAACAAAGAAAAACGCCTTTACTTTTTCCGTTTGATGTGGTATACTTAAAATAATATTTGTATTGGAACGCAAATTCGTTCCATCAGCAAAACAAAAGAAAGGGACAAAAACAATGAAAAGATTCGCAGCTTTATTTATCGCGGTTGTCATGTGTGTTCTTGCACTGGCTTCCTGCGGTAAAAGTGACAAACTTTATGACTACAATTTTGAAGAGTATCTGACCCTCGGAAAATACAAGGGTGTGGAGGTCAGCATTACCGAGATCGAGAAAGAATTTGAGGAGCAGGTCAACGCGATCCTTGACAGCAATGCAAAGGATGTTGATACGGAGGCTCCCGCCGCTAAGGGAAATAAGGTCGTGTATTCTTATACAGCTACCATTGACGGCGAAGCATCCGATGCCTTGAAGAGAACCGACGCAAAGCTGACGATCGGCTCAGGCTCCAGCGGTCTTACCGCGCTCGATGAGGCGCTCGTTGGTATGTCTGCAAAGGAGACCAAGGAGGTCACTGTTGAGATCCCCGATTCGTTTACCAAGGATGAGACACTTGCAGGTAAAACAGCGGTTTTGACCGTTACTGTCAGTGCGGTTACCAAGTCTGTTGTGCCTGAGACACTGACAGATGAGATGGTGAGCACGGCAACAGAGGAGCAGTATAAAACTGTATCCGAATACGAGGAATATCTGAGATCTGCGATCAAGCAGTCGTTGGCATGGAAGAGTGTCATTGCAAATACGACCTTTATCAAGTATCCGGAAAAGGAAGCAGAGATGTACTATGAGCAGTATCTTGCTCCCTATAAGACGATGGCTGCACAGTATGGAATGACCATCGCATCTCTTGCATCTGCTTACGGTATGACCGAGGACGCCTTCTATTCTATGCTTGCACAGCAGGCTGTTACGCAGGTAAATCAGGAAATGGCAGTTCTTTTGATCGCAGAAAAGGAGAATTTGGTTCCCGATGATGCGAGAATTCAGGCAAAGATCGATGAAATGGTTGCATATTACGGATATGACAGTGAAGAAGCATTCTTAAAAGATGTCACTGAGGCGGCAATTGCGCAGTCTGCAACCTACGATATGGTTATGGAGTTTATTAAGGAGAACGCAGTCGAGGTCGAAGGAAAAACAGAGGGGGCAGATGATGCTGCCGATACGTCCGATGAGCCGGGCGCTGCTGACACTGAGGCTGAGACAGGTGCCGGAACAGAAGAAGCTCCTGAATCTGCGGAGGACACTGCTGCAGATACGGAAGCAGCAACAGAGGAAGATACTGCTGCAGATACAGAATCTGCTGAGGAATGATATCATCAAGCAAAAGGAAACGGGTTACCGCATGTCGGTAACCCGTTTTTTGTTTTACTGCTTTGATGAGATCAGACCTCGCTGTAAATAACGGTGAGATCAGGATGAAGCTGGAGAATGGAGGCGGGGACCTTCGGCGTGATCGGACCGAAAAGTGCGGCATGAAGGATGGCTTCCTTGTTTTTACCGTTTGCGATCAGAAGAACCTTTTTTGCCTGCATGATTGCCTGCATACCCATGGTGATCGCTTTGCGCGGTACCTCATCCCGAGAAGCAAAGAATCGTGCATTTGCTTCAATGGTAGAGGGGTCGAGCGTGACAACATGCGTACCCTTTTCGAAGACCTCATCAGGTTCGTTGAAGCCGATATGTCCGTCGATACCGATGCCGAGCAGCTGAAGGTCGATACCGCCCTTGTCTGCGATCAGCGCATCATATCTTTCGCACTCTGCATCCAGATCCTCTGCACAGCCGTTCGGAACAGAGGTTGCATCCTTGTTAATATTGATCTTGGAGAAGAGGTTCTTATCCATAAAATAGCGATAGCTTTGGTCATTTGCAGGCGAAAGACCGACATATTCGTCCAGATTGACGGTGGATGTCAGGGAGAAATCGACATCTCCCGCATCACACATTTCTGCAAGACGAGTGTATGCGCCGATGGGGGTGGATCCGGTTGCAAGGCCGAGAACAGCATGGGGCTTTGCGATGACCTGAGCTGCAATGATATTTGCTGCGGAACGGCTCAGCTTTTCATAAGTGTCAACTTTGATGAACTTCATTCTTCTTTCCTCCGATAAACAGGTTTGTATTCTTTGACGATTTTGATTTTTGCGTGCTGTTTTTGCCGTGATATGCAAAAACACATATTAACAGTATCATTATAACACAAATTCCGTACGCGGTCAATATCTTTGTATATAACAAATCACCACATATTCGCAGGTACCCGTAAGGACTGTTCACGCAAAGCAGGGTTGCCGATAAAATAATTTTGTTAAGGCTGTTGACAAAAACAATACATCGTGATATGATATATAATGCGGTAGGAGGTATAATATGGATATTCAGCTGAAGCGTGGTCTTTTGGATGTATGCGTGTTGGCGGCAATCAAGAACGAGGATTCTTACGGCTATAAGATGATGAAAGATATGAAGCCGTATCTGGAGCTTTCCGAATCGACCTTGTATACCATTTTGAAACGATTGGAAACGGCAAATATGCTGACCGTCCGTTCGGTTGAGCATGGCGGCAGACTTCGGAAGTATTATCATATAACGGACGGGGGATTGAAGCGTATTGAGGATTTCAAAGTCGAGTGGAAAGAAATTTTATCTATCTACCGATTTGTGACGAAGGAGGATGATGACCATGCGTAAACAAGAATTTCTTGCGCAATTGCGGAAAGGATTATCCGGATTGCCGCAGGAGGACATAGAGGAACGGTTGACGTTTTACAGCGAAATGATGGAAGATCAAATGGAAGAAGGCCTTTCGGAGGAAGAAGCTGTTTCGGCAGTAGGATCTGTTGATGAGATCGTGGCACAGGTAGCAGCAGATACGCCCTTTACGAGAATCGCAAAGGAAAAAAAGAAATCCCAAAGACGGCTAAGTGCGGGAGAAATCGTTCTTTTGGTTTTGGGCTCTCCCATATGGCTTTCTTTGATCATTGCCGCATTTGCTGTAATTATCTCTCTGTATATTTCTCTGTGGGCTGTGATTGTTTCCTTGTGGTCCGTCTTTGCTTCGCTTGTCGGTTGTTCTGTTGGCGGTGTACTGTCGGGTGTCCTTTTTGCAAAGGGCGGTCATGTTGCTTCCGGCGTTGCTATGCTCGCTGCAGCGATTGCTTGTGCGGGGCTTTCCATTTTTACGTTTTACGGATGCAAGGCAGTAACAGGCGGTATTTTGACAGTTACAAGGAAGGTGACAGCATGGATCCGGAATTGCTTTGCCAAAAAGGAGGCAGCGTGATGAGAAGGAGAACAAAAGCTTGGCTGATGATTGCAGCGTTGCTTGTGTTGATCGGCGGCATTCTCTTTGCAGGTGTGATGACAGCGCTTAAATGGGATTTTATGGCGCTGGAAACCGTGAAATACGAAACCAATACATATGAGATCAGCGACGCATTTGAGAACATTTCTGTGAATACAGATACAGCAGATATTACATTTGTGATTTCTGATGATGGAAATTGCAGAGTTACGTGTTACGAGGAGGCGGCGGCAGGTCATTCCGTTGCCGTGGCTGACGGCACACTCACCGTGGAACGGATCAATACGAGATCGGTATATGACTTTATCGGATTGCGCTTCGGTTCATCCAAAATCACGGTTTATCTTCCGAAAACAGAATACAAAAGCTTGCTCATCCGGGGGGATACCGGTGATGTTGAAATCCCGGATGATTTTTCGTTTGAAACCGTTGAAATTTCTTTGCATACAGGTGATGCTGCATTATATGCATCTGCTTCTGAAATAATGAAGGTGAAAACAAGCACCGGGGGGATTCGTGTAGAAAATATCTCCGTCGGCGCACTTGATCTGTCGGTCTCCACGGGTAAGGTGACGGTTTTGAGCGTTGCCTGCGAGGAGAATATTACAGTGGGCGTATCAACGGGTAAGGTACACCTGACCGATGTTTCGTGCAAAAACGTGATTTCAAGTGGGAATACAGGTGATATTTTGCTTGATCATGTGATTGCCGAGGAAGGAATCTCTGTTGAAAGAAGCACAGGTGACGTGATGTTTGACAGATCGGATGCTGCTGAAATTTTCGTCAAAACAGATACAGGTGATGTTACCGGCAGCTTGCTTACCGAAAAGATATTTGTTACGCAAACCGATACAGGAAATGTCGATGTGCCGAAAACCGTGAGTGGAGGCAGATGTGAGATCATTACAGATACGGGCGATATTCAATTGGATATTCCATAATGAACATTCTTCTGTATAGGAGCAGGCCCCTGCGGACGGAGGACGGGAATAGGACTGTACGCACGGTTTTGTGTCGCTGTGTTCGTATAAGAGGCTGCATTCATTTGCCCCGTTCTCAAAGGAAATCCCCGCATGATGTATTCATGCGGGGGTTTTTTGTTTCACGGACGTCACCGTGCATGCGGCGGTTCTGTTTTTTTGATTGGAAGATGGAGGATCAGAGGCTTTGGTGCTATTCCCGGAAGGGGGAGATCCGTTTGACGACGGTTTGGGGATCCTTGATGATACAATTGTCGGGATAAACACCGCGCAGTACTGTTAGCGGGTATACGGAGGTTCCTTTCCCGATCACGGTTCCGGGATTCATCACACATCCGCAGCCGATATCGACACGGTCTGCAAGCATGGAACCGACCTTACGAAGATGTGTGTTGTGGTCTTTTGCTGCGTGTATGATGACATTGCTTTGATCTGCCTTGAGGTTTGAGCAGATTGCTGCGGCGCCCAAATGAACATGATTACCGATGACGGAATCGCCGACATAATTGTAGTGTGGGATCTGTACATGATTGAGCAGGATCGCATGCTTGACCTCGGATGCGTTGCCGATCACACAGTCAGCGCCTGTGACCACCCACCCCCTCAAAAAAGCGTTGGGACGTATTTCTGTACGGGGACCGATGATGGCAGGTCCCTCGATCACTGCAGATGCATGGATTTTTACCGATTCTCCTACAAGTACACCTTTTTGATACTCATAGAATCCATCGATACCCGCTTCCATAAGCTGTTGAATGTGGGGGGTCATGTGTAAGAGGATCTCCCACGGATAAGCAGAGCTTGCAAAGAGATCGGAAAGATAGGGGATGCTGCAGTCGAAAAGTGCGTTTGTTGTAATGCTTTGATCCGTTTTTTCAATCATGAATATAACCCTTTGCTTTGATGAACGCAACGATTTCGTTTACGCATTCTTTACATTTCTCGATGGTTGGAAACTCCGTCATGATACGGACAAGTGGCTCTGTTCCGCTGCTGCGAAGGATAATGCGTCCCTGTTGCTGATCTTTTTGCTTGAGGTGATCGATCAGGTTATGAAGCTCTTTGTCTGTGAGAACGGCTTGACGGTTTGTGACATATATGTTCTGCATATATTGCGGGATCGTTTTCATTGGTTCAGCGAGCTTGGAGAGGGAGGTCTTCTTGTCACAGATCTCTTCTGTCAGCATGATTGCGGTCAGTATTCCGTCGCCGGTCGTTGCATACTTTCGCATGATGATATGTCCGGACTGCTCGCCGCCAAGCCAGTAATCGTTCTCCTGCATACATTCATAGACGAATCGGTCTCCGACAGCCGTCTGTTCACACAGAATCCCGAGTTTTTTTAAGCTTTCTGTCAGACCGCTGTTTGACATGACCGTAGAGACAACTGTGCTTCTGTTCAGCATTCCCCGCGCGTAGAGTCTGTTTCCGAGGATATAGAGGATCTTGTCACCGTCAATGACATTTCCGTTTTCGTCAACGGCAATACATCGGTCGGCATCTCCGTCAAAAGCAAAGCCGAGATCCAAATGCTGTTGCTTGACTACGCGGCAAAGCGTTTCGATGTGTGTGGAACCGCAGTCGCTGTTGATATTGAGTCCATTCGGCTCTGCGCCGATCACAACTGTCTGTGCACCAAGTGCTCCGAATACTGCCTTGGCAAGCATCCATGAGGCACCGTTTGCGCAGTCCAGACCGATGCGCAGATGCTTGTAGGAATGAGAGGCCAATGAAATAAGGTATGCAACGTAACGATTTCTTCCTGCTACATAGTCGACGATACAGCCCAGGTGTTCTCCTTGCCCGAGCGGAAGATCACTTTGTGTGATGCCAAGGGCTTCCATGTTTCCGTCAAGATACGCCTCGATATATTGGATCGTTTTGTCATCCAGCTTTTCGCCGTAACGGTTAATGATCTTGATGCCGTTGTCATAGTATGGGTTGTGAGATGCGGTGATCATAATGCCGCAGTCGAATTCGTCCTGACAAGTAACATAGGAGATACTCGGTGTCGTTGTAACATGAAGCATATACGCGTCAGCGCCCGATGCGGTGATTCCCGCTACAAGGGCGTATTCAAGCATATAACTGGAACGGCGTGTATCTTTTCCAATGACGATACGGGGACAGTAACCGATCTTTTTGCAGCCGGAGTGCTCGGATGCGTAATACCAGCCGAGAAAGCGGCCGATCTTGTATGCATGCATAGAGGTGAGATTTACATTTGCTTCTCCGCGAAAGCCGTCTGTTCCGAAATATTTTGCTTGACTGTTTGCCTTGCTTGATACTGAGGTGATGTCATGTGTATCCTGAAGCAGGGTATCTGTGGAGATCTGAAAAAGCTCGCACAGCTGCAGGATCTTGTCGATCTGCGGCAGGGTTTTTCCCATTTCCCATTTTGAAATCGATTGGCGGGATACACCGATCCTTTCCGACAATTCCTCTTGAGAAATATCTGCAGCCGTACGCAATTGGAATATTTTTTCTCCTATGTTCATGGTTGCGCTCCTTTATCATGTATCGTTCAACGCAGGATATGATATACGTCCATGATAATATTACCAAAAAATTCCGAATATTTCAAGTAATTATCGAATCCATTTTTTGCAACCGGCGGTTGCGGAAAGGCGCAGATGCGAGGGTGTCTGCGAGAATTTCCGTGTCATAACTGACAACACTGCCTGCATATAAATAGGGCAAAAAAGAAAGGATTCGATGCATATGCGAAAAAAAGAGAGTGCATACACGGCGATGCTTGATACCGGAGGACTGTGTACATCGGAGGTAACGCAGCGCCGTGAACGCTTTGGAAGCAATGCTTTATCGAAGGTAAAGCGAAAACCGTTTCTTTTGAAATATCTGGAGGGATTCGGTGATCCGATCATCCGTATCCTTTTGTTTGCATTGTTCTTTAACTGTGTATTCATGAGAGGAACCTTCGATATCTGGGAAACGTTCGGTATTGGGGCCGCTATCTTGTGCGCTACCCTGATCTCGGCACTGTCGGAGCGGGGAGGGGAGCTTGCGTTTGAGAAGCTGCAGCGGGAAATGGCGCGGTGTGACTGTGTTTGCCTGCGTGACAACAAAAGCGTACGTCTTTGCGTGGATGAGCTTGTATGCGGTGATGTACTGTACCTTGGTGCGGGTGAACGTGTACCTGCAGATGGGATCCTGCTTGAGGGAAATCTCAAGCTGAGCCTTGCGGCATTGAACGGCGAGGGAAAAGAGGTTCGTCGTACTCCTCAGAAGCCGTTTGTTCCAAGCATATGGGATCCGTCGGACGAACGGGTCTTGATGCGCGGAACAACGGTGACCTGGGGAGAGGGTAAAATGCTGGTCCTGCGGGTAGGAGATCAAACGCTTTACGGACAGATGACACGCGAGGTACAGACAGAGACACGGGATAGCCCTCTTCGCCGCAGACTCGCTAAGCTCGCGTCGCAAATGTCAAGGATCGGTTATTGTGCAGCGGCGATTGTGGCGATCTCATATTTGGTTCATGCTTTTTTTGTTGATGTCGGATGCTCTTGGTCAGGGACACTGCTGCTGCTTTCTGACAAACAGTTTGTGATGTCTTCCCTGCTCCATGCCCTGATGCTTGCGGTAACCATGATCGTTGTCGCTGTGCCGGAGGGCCTTCCGATGATGATCAGCGTGGTCCTGAGTGCCAATATCAAGCGTATGCAAAAGGATCATGTGCTTGTCCGTAAGCCGGTCGGTATTGAAACCGCAGGCAGCATGAATCTTTTGTTTTGTGATAAAACGGGGACTCTGACCGCGGGGCATCCTGTTGTCAGCGGGATCGTAGATGCGGAAGGGAAGGTCTATCCATCCTTTTCCGTTCTGAAGAGTCGATCAAGTGTCTTGTCGGAGCATTATCGGATATCGGCGTGCTGTAATACGCAAAGCAGAGTGATCGAATCATCATCGGGAATGATTGCCGTTGGCGGAAATGCGACGGACCGTGCGGTTTTGGAAAGCGTTCTTTCCGTCGGTCTGCTGTCGGAGCTGCAGCAGGAAAAATACAAGATCACGGCAAGGGTCCCCTTTGATTCGGTGAAGAAATACTCGGCTGCCACCGTCGGCGGAAAAACATATATCAAGGGAGCACCCGAGATCGTTCTGTCGGGTGTAAAAGAGGCCATACGGGCAGATGGAGAACGTATTCCGTTTTCCAAAGCACATCTGATACAGCAAATAAGGAACATTACACAACGGGCAGGCCGAGTTCTTGCATTATGTTTAGAGGAGGGAGACAAACGGGTATTTGTGTCATTGATCTGGATCCGTGACGATTTGCGGCACGGTGCAAAAAAGGCAGTGTCACATCTGCAGTCTGCGGGGATCCGCGTTGTCATGATGACGGGAGACAACAAGGAGACCGCTGCGGCAATTGCTGCGGAGGCGGGGATCCTTGCGCAGGGAGGGGACGGTGCGGTCATTACATCTGCGGAGCTTGCACAAATGGATGACACGGCTGTCAAGGCCATGATCCCGCACCTCTGTGTGGTTGCAAGGGCATTACCGCAGGATAAGAGCCGTTTGGTACGGCTTGCGCAGGAGCTGAATCTGACGGTTGGTATGACAGGGGACGGTGTTAATGATGCCCCTGCACTGAAGCTTGCTGATGTCGGATTTTCGCTTGGAGGCGGGACTGAGGTTGCGCAGGAGGCAGGGGATATTGTGATCCTGGATGACAATATCGTTTCGATTGCCAAGGCCGTACTGTACGGAAGAACGATCTTCAAGAGCATTCGGAAGTTTATCATGTTCCAGATGACGACCAACCTGAGTGCTGTGGGGATATCGGTTCTTTGTCCGCTGCTTGGAGTGGAGAATCCGATCACTGTACTGCAAATGCTTTGGATCAATCTGATCATGGATACACTGGGCTCGCTTGCGTTTGCGGGTGAAGCGCCGGCACCTGATACGATGCTTGAGAGACCGAAGAGGAGAGATGAGCCAATCATGAACCGGTATATGGTGACTCGGATCGTATGGATGAGTCTGTACCTGCTTGGCCTTTGCCTGTGGTTTTTGCACAGTGAAGGAATGCGAGAGCATTTTTCCTTTTATGAGACACCGACGCGTTTCCTTGGTGCCTTTTTTGCGTTGTTTGTATTTGCTGACATTTGTAATTCCGTCAGCGCAAGAACAACACATATTTTCCCGTTTTACCGTTTGTCCCACAACCATACATTTGTATTGATCTTCTCGGGTATTATTGCGGCACAGCTCTGTATGCTGTATTTTGGCGGACCGGTGTTCCGAACCTGTCCTCTGTATTTATCGGAGCTGCTTTTGGTTTTTTTGCTGTCGGGAAGCGTTCTGGTATTCAGTATGCTTGTAAAGTGGATTTTGAACCGCAGACTGCGCGGCGATACGGTGTAGTGATCATAGATAGTAAAAGGGTACTGCAGCTACAGTACCCTTTTTCTGTCAGGAATAAAAATCGTGACAACCGATGGAAAAGAGCGCCTGTCTGTTTTCCACGATCCAAAAGCTTGTTGCGATGCTGGGGTCCAAAAAGTACATCGCATTCGGGGAGATCCGGCAGCCCTCAAGCGTCAGCTTGGCAGCGATGATGCTTGCCTGTGAGGGCGTATTGTAGATAGCACCGTTGGCAACGGGGGTGAACTGCACACCGAATTTCCGATCGAAAATGACGCCGTACACGGTATTCGGAAACTGATCGCTTTTCAATCGGTTCATAATTACACTGCCGACTGCGATTTGCCCGCGAAGCTCCTGATCGCCCGCTTCTGCATAGATAATGCGGGAAAGCCAGTAAAGAGAATCTCGATTATAGTATGCATCCGCCGGGGTTATCGTTCCTGTAACGTTTTCGATCTCAATACGATACAGTGATGCATTCCAACGGATATTTCCGCCCATCGCATTGACGGCAGAACGAAGCGGAACATAGGTGACACCGTCAATGAGCACGTTTTTTGCCGGATATAGCGCAGATAATGCGAAATATCTTCCATTTGCGACAATATAGAAATCTCCGGGTCTTGCTGTGAGTGTCAGGTCTCTCGTTTTCACGACTGCGCTCTCTGATGAAGGATCCCAATAGATGCTTGGGGATCTGAGCAGAAGCGATGCTGCTGCTCGGAGCGGCAGATACGTAACGCCGTTTTGAATGATGTATGCAGAAACGGAGGCCCTTTGCCCGTCTATATAGATGGGCACCTCTGCATATGGGATTGCTTTGCTCTGTACCTCCTGCGGTGCTGATGCCTGAACAGGGGATGACATGATGTATAGGCTGATCAGCAGGATCGGCAGGAGCAGCAGGGACAGACGTGATCGTCGTTTTACGTGATGTGTCCTTGGACTCAATCGGATCAAATTCATAATAACGTCCTTTCTTGTTGGTTTTTATGTCTTGGAGTGGGGGCGGGGCCCAAACGGAAAGTGGGGCGGGAGGGCTCCGTCTCCATTATACAGGATAGATACGCGTGCTGCAACCCACAAAATTAGGCAGCGGGGGAAGAATTTTCCACGCCGTATGTGAGAATGCGGGAGACTTGACAAACCGAAGGTTCTGTTGTATAATTAAAGAAAAACTGACGGATACAACAAGATGAATCATATGAATCTTTTATTTGAGGCTGCTACGCCGCTTTTGTATTGGTATGCGGCATCAGCAAGGGATCTCCCATGGAGGCGGGATCGCGATCCATATCATATATGGATATCGGAGATCATGCTTCAGCAAACAAGAGCAGAGGCGGTAAAACCCTATTTTTCGGCGTTTTTGGAAGCATTTCCGACGCCGGAGGCGTTGGCTTTGGCAGATGATGACGTTCTCAATAAGATCTGGCAGGGACTTGGGTATTACAGCCGTGCGCGAAATCTGAAACGTGCCGCACAGGAGATTGTCTCTTTGTACGGTGGCAAAGTCCCCGACGATTATCGTCAGCTTCTATCCCTTCCCGGGATCGGCGCATACACGGCAGGCGCAATTTCCTCGATTGCATTCGGGCGGCCAATACCCGCTGTGGATGGAAACGTATTGCGTGTTGTCACACGTCTGACGGTAACAGAGGATGATATAACAACGCAGACAACAAAAGATCGTATCACACAAGCACTCTCGGAGGTTTATCGCCGGATACCGGAGGAGTCCGCCAATCTGACACAGGCATTGATGGAGCTTGGTGCAACGGTCTGTGTTCCCAATGGTACACCGCACTGCGGGGATTGTCCGCTTGCAGAGATGTGCCTTGCGCACCGATACGAGAATGAAACCGCATATCCGAAAAAGGCGCCGAAGCGTGCACGTGTGATATCTGACCGAACGGTACTGCTGATTCGGTGTGAGGATCGGTTCGCTATACAAAAGCGGCCGGAGAAGGGACTTTTGTCGGGACTGTGGGAATTTCCGAATGTGGAGGGGTGTCTGGGGACTTCCGATGTGGAAGAGTGGCTGTGTTCTCTTGGACTGCAGTTGACTGCAGTAGAGCAGACCAGGCGCGCAAAGCATATTTTTACACATATCGAATGGCACATGACCGGGTATCGGTGCGATGTCCTCAATACAATAAAGACCTATACCTGGGCAACGGCAGAGGAGATTTTTGAGCGATATTCCGTCCCGAGTGCTTTTCGTGCATTTTTGCAGCTTTTGCAGTGAAATCCATTCAGTAACAGGTATAACAAATTCAGACAGAAATACGTTTTTATAAGGACATCGCTTTTCAGAATAAAAGAGATAAAAGGAGATAACAGATCATGATTTCATTTACAACAGAGGATTATCATGGCTTCGAACAACGCAATTTTGAGTATCGTGGACGTTCTGCGGCAATTGCAGTTCCGGAGAATGTGAAGGAAGGCCGTCCATGGGTTTGGAGAGCAGAGTTTTTTGGTGTGTTCGATACCGTGGATGCGGAGCTACTTCGTCGCGGATGGCACATCGTGTATTACGGTATTTCCGATATGTACGGTTCACCTGAGTCTGTCGGTCTGATGAAGGATTTTTACGATTTTATCACGGTGGAATTCGGTCTTGACAGCAAGTGTGATATGTTCGGATTCAGCCGCGGAGGACTGTATGCCTTCAATTATACCTGTGCTTATCCGGATGCGGTATCGACGCTGTATCTGGATGCTCCTGTTCTCGATATGAGAGATTGGCCCTGTGGAAAGGGTCACGAGCACGAAGAAGGCTTTTTGGATGCTCCTCGCAAATATGGTATGACAAAAGAAGCCTTTCTTGCAGACCGTATCCTTCAGCCGGTAGATCGTATGTATGAGTTGATCGACAGTAAGGTTCCCGTGATCGTGGTTGCCGGAGATGCTGATGGTGTTGTTGACTTCCGACGCAACGGAAGACGCTTGTGTGATATGCTTTACAGCCTCGGACATGACTATATGGAGATCATCAAGCCGGGCTGCGATCACCATCCGCACAGTCTTGAGGACCCGATTCCAGTCGTGGAATTCATCGAGAAGCACAGAAATTGACAAAAAAATAACAAAAAACCACCGTTTCCAAAAAAGATTGTACAAAAATCGAGTTTTTCCCTTTACAATCAGATGAATTTGTGATATAATTATCAGGAATCCGGATAAAATAACAGATTCGAATTCAAAGCTTATGTTTTTAATTTTTATTTCATAATTAAATTTCAGGAGGATATCTCACATGGCAAGAAAAAAGCTTTCCATGGACGGTAACCAGGCAGCCGCCCACGTAAGCTATGCGTTTACGGAAGTCGCCGGTATTTACCCGATCACACCGTCCAGCCCCATGGCTGACTATGTTGATCAGTGGTCTGCACAGGGACTGAAAAACATTTTCGGTACTCAGGTAAAGGTTGTTGAAATGCAGTCTGAGGCAGGTGCAGCAGGTACCGTTCACGGTTCTCTCGCAGCTGGTGCTCTGACAACCACCTATACAGCATCGCAGGGTCTTCTTTTGATGATCCCGAATATGTACAAGATCGCAGGTGAACTTCTGCCTTCTGTCTTCCATGTATCTGCACGTTGTGTAGCATCTCATGCGTTGAATATTTTCGGTGACCACTCCGACGTATATGCGTGCCGTCAGACAGGTTTTGCTATGATGGCCGGATCTAATCCTCAGGAGGTTATGGACCTTGGTGCAGTTTGTCACCTCGCTACCATCAAGGGTCGTGTTCCGTTCATCAACTTCTTTGACGGATTCAGAACCTCTCATGAGATTCAGAAGATCGAGGTCTGGGATTTCGATGATCTGAAGGAAATGACAGATATGGATGCTGTTCGTGCATTCCGTGAGCATTCCTTGAATCCCGCACATCCCGCTCTCCGCGGTTCCGCAGAAAACGGTGATATCTTCTTCCAGCACAGAGAAGCGTGCAACAAGTTCTATGATGCACTTCCTTCCATCGTTGAAGAATACATGGACAAGGTCAATGAAAAGATCGGTACCGATTATAAGCTCTTCAACTACTACGGTGCTCCGGATGCTGACCGTGTCATCATCGCAATGGGTTCTGTTTGTGACGTTTGTGAAGAGGTTGTTGACTACATGAACGCAAATGGCGAGAAGGTCGGTCTTGTTAAGGTCCGTCTGTACAGACCCTTCGTTGCATCTAAGCTGATCGAAGCAATTCCCGCAACCGTAAAGAAGATCGCTGTTCTCGACAGAACAAAGGAACCCGGTTCTCTCGGTGAGCCCCTGTATCTGGATGTTGTTACTGCACTTGCACAGGGCGGTGTACAGGCAACCATCGTCGGCGGACGTTACGGTCTCGGCTCCAAGGATACCACACCCGCATCCATCTTTGCAACCTATGAGAATCTTGCAAAGGATGCTCCCAAGAACAACTTCACCATCGGTATCGTTGATGACGTCACAGGTCTTTCTTTGGAAGAAAAGCCCGCTCCCGATACTGCTGCAGAGGGCACTGTTGCCTGCAAGTTCTGGGGTCTCGGCGGTGACGGTACTGTCGGTGCGAACAAGAACTCCATCAAGATCATCGGTGACCATACCGATAAGTATATCCAGGCATACTT
>JAFQMO010000135.1 GCA_017414385.1 Clostridia bacterium | reverse complement strand
ATTCCAAAACTTTCGTTTCGTACTTCGTACAATTTCAATTGTTGTTCAATTTTCAAGGATCATTTCTGCCGACTCACCAACCGGCTTGTCGACAGCCTATTTATTATACCACCCTTCTCCTACTTTGTCAATACCTTTTTTGAATTTTTTTCAAAATCCCCGAAAAAAGCGTCGCATCCAAGAAAAATCCCCGAATTGCAACGCTTTTTCATTTTTTCAAAATCGACGTTTCATATCAGAAATTCTCAATTCTTTCACATGAGGCACCGGTGTCCAATCAGGTTCTGTAAAAATTGCGGCAAAAACCGCAAGTTTCCCAATCAGATCAAACAACGGAAACGTCACACAAAACCACAAAAGATGACATCTGCGCATTTCCGGCAGACGCCTGCGCTCTGCAAGCAACGTATACGCCGCCATCAATCCATCTGCACCCCACCCCAATAAGAATGAGATCAACAACGACCAAAACGACAATGTCCCCGATATGACTCCGAAAACACCGATAACCATGCCAAACGAAACACTTAAAAGTGACCATGGAAATACGATACACAGCATATCATAACACCGGAACCGCTGTCCGATCCCACCGTTTAACATACCGCGCCCCAGCGAGAGAGCATTTTTTGAAAACACCCACAGATGTCCCCTCGCCCAACGTAGACGCTGTTTCAGTGCAACACGCAATTCAACGGGTTGCTCGTCATAAAAAACAGCATCATACTGAAAAGCAGCAGAGTGTCCTTTTTCCACGACATATGCCGAGAGCTCTCTGTCTTCCGCGAGCGAGGTAAAGCGCCATCCATCTGCAAGCAGTGACCGATGGATCAAAAAGCCCGTTCCCTGCAACCTGGTCGTCTGGCGCAGAAAGCTCCTTCCGCGATGCTCACAGCGCACTGTCCTCAGCCAATGAATCGCATACGAGGCAGAAATCCAATTATCATCAAAATTCTTCGTGCTGCGATACGATGTAATCACCGTTTCTCCCGCATCAAACGCATCATTCATTCTCGAAATATAGTCCGATGCAAGCAAATTGTCTGCATCAAATACGAAGAATCCCTCATATGTATCACGTCCAAAATCTCGATACACCTGTTCAAGCAGAAATGACAGCGCGTACCCCTTTCGTTTTTTCTCCGTATCAAAACGTTCATAGCAAACAGCCCCGCCGGCTCTCGCCATTTCCGCAGTACGATCTGTACAATTATCGGCAACCACAAATACGGTAATCAAGGATAACGGATAGTCCTGTGATCGGATACTCTCAAGCAGGTGTCCGATCACCCCCTCCTCGTTCCTTGCGGCGATCATGATCGCATACCGATGCTGTTTTTGTGCCGCCGGAAATTTTCTCGTTTTCACCGCGCCAATCGCTGCATAAGCTGCGTAATGTCCGCGCAAAACGGCGATGCATTTCTGAAGCAGCGAAAGAAAGCGGGAAATCCATCCCATCAATATCAATCAAAAACCCCTTTTCTACTGAAACAACGGAAATGTCAAGGATACCTTAAAAAGATCGCCATCCACCGTCACCTGCATTCGTCCGTTCTGCAAAGAAACAAGGCTGTCCGCGATAGCAAGACCGAGCCCGCTTCCCTCTGAGTGCCGCGATGTATCTCCTCGGACAAACCTCTCCTTCAATTCATCGGCATCCAAGGATATTGCCTGTTCCGAAATGTTTCGAAAGACGATCAGTGCGGTTTTGCCATCGGTCTGTGCAGAAAAATAAATACGTGTACCGGGCATGGAGTACTTACAAATATTTGACAGAAGATTGTCAAATACACGCCACAGGCATTTACCGTCTGCAGAAATCAAAAGAGGCAACTCCGGTACATTCAAGATCGGCATCAGATCGCGTGCCGCAAACCGTTCTGTATATTCCCCAATTGCCTGCACCAACAATTCCCCCGCATCCGTTTCCATCAAGCTGACGGGGAGTGTCCCCGAGGAAGCCTTTGACACCTCCAGAAGGTCCTCTGTCAATTTCTTCAGTCTCGTAGACTGTTTTTGAAGAACTTGAATATAGGAGCGTGCCGTTTCATCCTCGATCTCTATCTGCGACAAAAGATCTGTATAATTCAAGATAACGGTAAGCGGTGTTTTCAGATCATGAGAAACGTTGGTGATCAATTCCGTACGGAACCGCTCGCTTTTCAGTCTTTCCTCGACTGCAAGACGAATCGCTTCCTCGATATGATTTAGACTACTTGCGATATCACGCGGCGCACCGATCATATTCGTAGACATATATACCGGTACCTCTGATCCTGAAGCAATACATTTTGCCCCCTTACGAACACGGTCGAGCATCAAAAGGTAGAGACAACCGAGCACGCACACCGTCAATACCGTCAGTGTCCAAATGAATATGAGTACGATCTCTCTTGACAAAAACGCCAAAACCGTCCATACAAAAAACACGGAGCATCCAAGGATCCATCTCCAAAAAATCGAAAGATTCCAAAACAGTACTGCAATCAGTGCCGCGCTTTTTTTCAGAATGCGGAAAAGGAAACTGCATATGCAGTAGATAAGCGTACTTTTCCACCATCCCTGCCTGCGTATACGACGAATCACAGTGCAAAGGAAAATCAGCGCATCTAGGAAAAGGAGTAGCAATAGCACTGCAAGGATCACAAAAAACACAGTTATCGCAAGGCGTTCCTCAACATATCCGAAGAGCTGCCCCAAAACAAGCCCGTCAAAATGATAATAAGGAATATCAAACAGCTCAAACATCGCACGAACAAGCAGCGAAAGTAAAACAAACACAGTCCCGTGCGTTACGGCAACAATTTCAAGAGGAATGCGGTCTACTGTCCGTAAAGGAAGCTCCGTTTCATTTACTGTACCGCCTGACTGAACCAAAACGGTCACAAAAAGCAGAAGGAATATTCCGGCGAAAGCCATCGTACCGATGATCCAATCCTGACGGCTTGCTGCATCCGCCGTCCAACGGTCCGCATACATACGGTACGCATCGTCGATCGGCAAGCCCGCCTTCAGTCCATACTCAAAAACAATTTTCACATCTGTTCCAAGCGTCGTCGGCACAAATATCAAGGCATGATAATCCTGAAGTCCCGATACCCCTCTTGAAGCATCCCCCATATTGGACAAAAAGGTTTGTCCGTCCTGAACAGAGAAACGGAACATAAAATTGCTGTTTACACCGTCATGTATCTGCAAAAAATCCCGCATTTCCTGCGTCAGATTTTTTGGACGGATCATATCACCGTTACATTCAAGAGCAAACGTCGCAGAATCTATCCATTCCCATCCTTCTTCAGCGAATTCTTCGTCCGAATCCGGGTCTTCCGTCGAAACTGCAGCCTCATCCCAAGATTCGATCTCAAGCATGTCATAAGCAGATCTCTCCGCCTCTTCTGTGACCCCTGCCGAATCAATCATAACCTCGGGCGTCTCTTCTGTGACCGTATCCGATATAGGAGAACTATCCGCCGCATATTCCCAATCATCGTCTCCCCATATATTCTCATCCTCTGCCCGTCGCGGAGATTCCTTGTATTCCAGCATATCGTTCATTGTAAGAATATCCCATATCCGATAATACAAAGGATCTTCTCCGAAATAATGGAAGCCTTTTTCGGCCGTCCATTCCCACTCCTCAGGCCAATACATCGAATTCCCCTGACTGCTCCAAGCCATCTCCGCATTCTCGTATAACACCCCGATCGATTCCATAAAGACCAGCTTGGCACCGCAATACCCAAACGAAATGACAGACGCAATACATAAAAGCAAACAGATACACTTAGTGATCGGATGATAAAAAAATCTTCTCATCGGATTTCCTCCCTCATTTCCTCCATTTTATATCCCCGTCCCCACTCCACCTTCAAATAACGTGGGTTTCCGGGATCGATTTCAATTTTTTCACGCAAATGACGAATATGAACGGCAACATTGTTGTCCGCGCCGCCGGTAACTGTGCTGTTTCCGTTATTGAGTGCCTTTATATAGATCTCCTTTGTGGAGAACACCGTACCGGGGGATGACATCAACAGCTTCAGGATCGCAAATTCCGTCGGTGTCACAGAGACCGTTTCCCCATCCACCGTTACACAGCGAGTCTCCGTATCCAACTCAAGTCCGCCGCACCGAAGTGTCTGCGGACGTGTCACATAACTTCCCAAATACAAGTAACGCCGAAGCTGTGATTTCACCCTTGCAACCAATTCCGCAGGGTGAAACGGCTTAGATACATAATCATCCGCTCCGAGATTCAAGCCAAGGACCTTGTCCGCATCCTCACCCTTCGCTGTCAGAAGAATTACGGGGATATTACTTGTCTTTCGCAGCGTATCAAGCGTCGCAATTCCATCCATGACAGGCATCATAATATCCAGAATCAAAAGGGATACCGGCTCCGCTTCCAAAATCCGAAGAGCCTGCAAGCCATCATATGCTTTTATGACCTCATATCCCTCCGCCTGCAAGTAGATCGATACCGCCGAGACAATATCTTCCTCATCATCACAAACAAGGATCCGTTGTTTTTTATCCATCATCGGTCACCTCCAGAGTTTTTATCCTTTTATCTCATGATCCTATTGTATCACAACATTTATGAAAAACCAATACCATTCTATATGAAGATTTCTTAAGAAATAAAAAACGCAGCTATCCAAGGGTACCCGGAGGCAGCTCCTTGTGCGGCGGCGTTTTCAGCCATATTAGTTATGTACGGTAATCACACATTCCGCGCCATGCCGTCTGTGCTCATCAAAGATCACCTCGCCGATACGATCCGCTGTGATCTGACCGTTCAACGGATTTTTAACGCTCATGATCTCACCCCGGACGACCGCGTCTACAGACGAATACTCAAAAGAAAGATCACATCCCTCCATCGTACAGTCCTCAAGAACAAGCCCCTCCGCATAACAAAGCGGTTGTGTTCCCGATATGCGACAGCGAACAAGCCGCAGATTCTTTGAATACCAGCCAAGATATTCCCCCGATACCACGCTATCATAAACCACCACATTCTCAGCGTGCCAGAAGGCGTCCTTTGTGTTTAATATGCAGTGATGCAGCTCCGCGTTCTTCACATACTGAAAGGAATACTTTCCGGAAAACTCATGATTCTCCGCGTATACTCCTTCCGCGCCAAAAAGATAATACTCGCTCGAGGCCTCTCCTCCAAGCAAACGAAGGTTACGGCAATTCCAACCGAACTCCGACGAGTGAATCCGACAATTCTCAATCTCAATATTCTCACATTCACGGAACGCCTTCACCGATGCCATCGTGGAATCATGCATACATATATTTTTACTGTACCAGAACGGCGCACGGCATGTGTCGGTAAAAACAGAATTACGCACAATGACATCATCATCGTGCCAGAACGGATAACGAAGTGCAAAATGGCATGACAGAGCAGTCACACCTCTGCTTTCCTTAAATGCAGATTCCCCGTCCGCTTCTCCCGCAAACGTACACCGCGCGCAAAGGAGGTCCTCTGATGCATACAGTGCACGTTCACTGTCAAAGACCGCGTCCTCTATTTGATGTTTTCTTTGATCCATTGATTTCAGCCCTTTTCTTTTGCAATCATTCTTATATATCCATTCTACCACAAAATGCGCCAAGATGCAAGAAAAATTTCAAACATCGCGTGTTTCCCTTTTCAAAAAAACAACAACAGCAAAAAAATCGTTTCGTGCGTGTAAATTTTTTGAAAAAACAGTGTTTTTTTTATTTGACGTATGGTATAATATGATCGTCAATAATTTGAAATGGACGATCATCGATGAAAAAAATCACTCTTGGTATTCTTGCCCACGTCGACGCCGGAAAAACGACGCTTTCGGAAGCATTGCTCTATCTCTGCGGATGTATTCGCGCCCTCGGCCGTGTTGACCATAAGGACACCTTTCTTGACACCGGAGAGCTCGAACGTGCACGCGGCATCACAATATTTTCCAAGCAGGCGCTCCTGCAGACACCCGATATGACCATATATCTATTGGATACGCCCGGACACACCGATTTTTCAGCGGAAATGGAACGGACGTTATCGGTGCTTGATTATGCAGTACTCGTCATCAGCGCAGCCGACGGTATACAGATCCATACCGAAACCTTATGGAAGCTGCTTCGTCAGCACAAGATCCCCACATTTCTCTTTATCAACAAAACCGATCTTTTGACAACTCCGAAAGAACACATCGCCGCTGAGCTGCAGAAAAAATTCTCATCCGCATGCTTGGATTGGGCGGACATGGAAAAGGACCGCGGTCTGTTTGATGAACAGGCTGCCATGTGTGCGGATGCATTGATGGAGGAATATCTCCAAACATCTGCACTCTCACAAAAATCACTCGCCGACGCGATCTCTCGCCGTCAGATCTTCCCCTGCTTTTACGGTTCAGCACTGAAAATGGAAGGCGTCTCGTCTCTTCTGAAGGGGCTGACCGACTTAACCAGAGAACCCGATTATTCCGAGGAATTCCGCGCCAAGGTATTCAAGATAGGCAGAGACCCGCAGGGAAACCGGCTGACATATCTTAAGCTGACAGGCGGATCCCTCAAGGTAAAAACTCTGCTCAGCGGAGAAACGGCAGTCGATGACAACGGTACTGCTCCGGGCGGAGATGTCTGGCAGGAAAAGATCGATCAGATCCGTTTCTATTCCGGCATCAAGTATCATACAAAGGATATTGCCGAGGCCGGCGATATATGCTGTGTAACAGGGCTGACCCATGTTTTCCCCGGAAACGGTCTCGGCGGAGAGGAAAATGCTCCCGCCCCCATCCTGCAGCCCGTTTTGACATACCGCATGATCCTTCCCTCCGACTGTCCTGTCCAAGAAACCTTTGCAAAGCTTGTGCAGCTTGAGGAAGAGGATCCTCTGCTTCACCTGACATGGAATCCTCAGCTGCAGGAGATCTCGATATCCCTGATGGGCGAGATCCAGATGGATGTTCTGCGGCATACCATTATGAGCCGTTTCGGCATTCATGTTGATTTTGATCAAGGAAACATCGTCTACAAGGAGACGATCTCCTCATCTATGGAATGTGCGGGCCACTTTGAGCCGCTGCGTCACTACGCGGAGGTCCACCTCCTTCTTGAACCGGGTGAGCCCGGAAGCGGAGTCACCTTCGACACACTCTGCCCGGAAAACACCCTTTCCCGCCACTGGCAAAGACTGATTCTATCTCAGCTGTCCCAATCATTGCCAACAGGCACCCTAACAGGCTCCGCCTTAACTGATCTCCGTATCATTCTGACAGGAGGCCGCGCCCATATCAAGCACACCGAAGGCGGCGATTTTCTGCAGGCAGCAACCCGAGCGCTCCGTCTCGGCCTGATGAAGGCACGCCGTGATCAGACAGCTGTACTGCTTGAACCATGGTATGAGTTCCGTCTTGTGCTGCCGCATGAGTCTACAGGTCACGCTTTTTCCGACCTGCAGCTGATCCATGCAACAATACGGCAAGCAGAGGATGAGGATGGAATGGCAGTGCTTGTCGGATACGCTCCCGCAGCAAAGATACACGCTTTTCCATCGAGCGGCAGACCGTATCCGTTGGACGTCCAAACATACACGAAGGGACGCGGCAAGATCGTGCTTTCCTTCCACGGATATGCTCCCTGTTACGATCAGGACACGGTTGTACAGTCGCTCGGTTATGAACCGGAGCATGATACACGGTATCCGGCAGGGTCTGTATTCTGCGAGCACGGTGCCGGTGTCCATGTCCCGTGGGAAGAAGCAGAAGCACTCATGCACACCGAAAATGTATTTGTTAAGCAGCAGACAGACGAGCAGGAAACGCGCTTTCAGAGGCGGCAGCAAAAAGCCGCCAAAAGGGGAACAACGCATTCCCGTCCGTATTCCTATGCCGACGCAATGGAGGAGGATCGTGAGCTCAAGGCCATTTTCGAGCGCACATACGGACCGATCACACCGCGATCCATCTTTGTTCCGCCGCCCCCGGTTACAGAGGTAACACCAACACGACAGACCTACCTGCAGCTGCTTGATCCTGCGGAGGAATATCTGCTTGTCGACGGCTACAATATTATTTTCGCGTGGGATGAGCTGAAAAAGATCGCACACGACAGTCTTGATCTTGCGCGTCAGACCCTCATTCACATCCTCAGCAATTACCAAGGATACCGTAAATGCAATCTGATCCTTGTTTTTGATGCATACCGTGTCAAAGACGGGCGCGGCTCCGTAGAGCGGCACGCAGGGATCTACGTCATCTATACCCGTGCTCATGAAACTGCAGACACCTACATCGAAAAGATTACCTACAACATCGGAAAGGAACGCCGTGTGCGTGTTGCAACATCGGATGCACTGGAGCAGGTAATTATTTTAGGGCATGGTGCAACCCGTGTCTCTGCGAACGGATTGTATGAGGAGGTTTGTCGGACAACAGAAGAGCTTGAGCTTCTGATCGAGAGCATCAACCAAAGGAACCGCTGACACCAAACGCAAGTGTTATCATAGAACGTTCCATTTTTTTTCAAAAAAAATTTCATCCTTTTTCACGCCAACGTCAAAAATATGCGTTATACTGTATATAAACCCAAGGTCAATACCGCATTTTACGATGCGAAATATCACAGGAGGAAATCATATGAATACCGAATTCAATCCGTTCACTGAGAACGAACAGCCAACAGTGCCCTCCGAGCAAGCGGGAACACCAATGACTGCAGAAAAAAATGCGTCCGCGGAAACCGACGCATCCAAGCAAGCAGAAACCCCGTCGTCTGCAGAAGCCGATATGCCCCCCCAAGCAGCACCGTCAGAAAAGACTGTGCCGCCAATGACAAACACAACTCAGAATCCCACCTATTTCAGTGGTTACAACCCCTATACCGGCATTCCTTACGGTCAACCGATCCCACAAAAAAAGAAAAAGAGGGGGGCTGTCTTTTTCAAGCAGCTTGCATCGGTGGTTGCATTGGCTCTGGTCTTCGGTGTAATTTCGGGTGCAATTATTCTCGGCGTAACCGGGGGTATGAACAATGATCCGCAAACAAATGCATCAGACAGTGATGACAGGCTGAGCGGATCGGGAAACAAAGAAGATGCCGATCCATCCGACGGAAATCAAACCATCCACTCCGGTGAACTGCAGTCTGCCGCCGCTGCGATGCAGGAAGCATTGGAAAAAGCAAATCTCTCCGCAGAAGGCAATCTGACAATTCCTCAGATCAACATTATCATGGAACCGACAATGGTTTCAATCAACTGTTACAGCGAAACCATTCTCCAGACCCCGTTTGGTCAGCAAACGTATCCGACAAGCAGCTCCGGCTCCGGTATTATTGTCGGCGAAAACGAAACGGAGCTTTTGATCGTTACAAACAATCACGTAATCGATAATGCAGATGATATTTCCGTACAGTTCAATAACGGCCAGGAAGCATCCGCTCTCATCAAAGGAACAGATGCCGCCAATGACCTTGCCATCATCGTTGTCAAGCTGGCAGATATTCCTGATGAGACAATGAATGTTATCGCATATGCAGAGCTTGGTGACTCTGATGCACTCGTGATCGGTGAGGGTGTGGTTGCCATCGGTAACGCACTCGGCTTCGGTCAATCTGTCACCGCAGGTATTGTCAGCGCACTTGACCGTGCCGTCACGGACTCCAATAACAATACCACATACCTCATTCAGACAGATGCCGCCATCAATCCCGGCAATTCCGGCGGTGCGCTCGTCAATATGAAGGGACAGGTCATCGGCATCAATTCCGCAAAGTATTCCGACGAAGCTGTCGAGGGTATGGGTTTTGCAATTCCCATCAATACTGCGATCCCCATCCTTGAGGATCTCATGAGCCGTACCACCCGTGTAGAAATTGAAGATCCCGAAAAGAGGGGATATCTCGGCATTACACCTCAGGATGTTTCTTCTACCATTGCCGCAATGTATAATATGCCCGTCGGCGTTTTTGTCAGTTCTGTTGAAGAAGGTTCTGCAGCGGAAAAAGCAGGTATTTTGGCCGGCGATATCATCACCAAATTCGATCATGAGAATGTTACCACAATATCTGCGCTGTCCAAGATCATTGGTTGCTATGAGGTTGGAGAAACCGTTGACCTGGTTGTGCAAAGATATGAGCAAGGACGGTATGTGGAAATGACGATCACCGTAACGCTCGGTGCCCGTCCGACAGCATCCCAATCTTAACAAAAGCAAAACAAGAGCCGTATGTACGATCAGTAGTACATACGGCTTTTATTATCCTATTAGGAGATTCTGCTTTCATGACACACAAGATGCAGAACCTGACAATGCTCAGAAAAGGAAACAAGCAGTTCCTTTGCAGCACACAAATTCCGCTCATCCAAATTGACGAACGGATCATCCAAAACAAGGACGGGCATTTCACCGTTCCCAGTCTCTGTTCCGTACAAAGCATCAACAAGCGCAAGACGAACACAGAAATCGATCAGATCGATATTGCCGCGGCTCAAATAGTCGCCCTCACGGCGGATACCCCCCGATTCAACCAAGGGTCTGAGAGAGGAATCCAAGGAATACCGGTATGCCTCATCCTCCGTGATTCCCGCAGCCTTTGCAAAATAACAGCGGAACCTTTCCTGCATGACACCAAGGTATCTGACGGACAACGCATTCTTTGCGTCCTCCAAAAGCTCCTTGGTCTTCAAAATGATAGCAAGTCGATCCTCTGCTTCCTTGATCTCCGCACTTGTTCGTGCAACCGCCTCCCCTGCCTCCGTCAGCCCCTCGCTTTCCGCTGATGCCGCAGCCGCATATTGCCATTGCATCGCGCGCTGCTGCTGAAGCTCACCGATCCTTGCGTCCAATCGGAGTTCCTCCTGCTGAAGCACATCCAAACGCACCGCGGTATCGAAGTCTGTGATAGTCTCTTCCGCCAGAGTCTCTGTCGAGATCGCATTTTCTTCGCAAAAGGCACGGAGAAGAGCCTGCGCATCCTTTAGCTGCTCGCGATTCACCGCAAGTGCGTTCCGTGTTTCGCGGACCACGCGGACCACTTCCTCTGCCGACGGGTACGGTGCATCGAAAAACTGTGCCGAAAAAGCATCCGTTTTTTCGGAAAGTGTTTCGTGTTCCTTTTGCAGCATCTCTTTTCGCTCCTCATACTGCATCTTCTCCAAAGAAAGCTCACGGTACTTTCCGGATAATTGTGCCGCAATTGCAGATAAGGGCAGCACGTCCTTTTCGGGGAAGAAGCGTTTGCAGATATCAATACCCGATTCTGCGATCGTTTCTACATCAAACAACCGGGAAAGCAACGCATCACGCTGCTCAATGAGGCGCTGATACTGCTGTACTCTCTGTGCATTTTTCTCCTGATCGGCATTCATTCGCATACGCGCCTCGCGGCATGCTGTCACAGCCAAAAGCCAATCTCTGACAGCGTCCTCAGGTGCATGACCCTCATCAGGTATGAAAAACGGCTCCGTCATATGCAGCAACGCTTCCGCCGTTTCCCGATATTTCTCTGTACAGGCGCGGACATACTCGATTTTGGCACGCGCAGTATCCGCCCATCGCTTCCATGTTGTCAGCAGCACATACGGATCCTGCGACGGCACATCACTCGGCACCGCATATGGCAATGCGGAAAGCGTTTCCAGATATGCATCCAGCGACTGCTGTACTGACGTCAGCTGCGTTGAAAACTGCATCCGCTGTTCCCCTTCAAGATCTGCCTCTCTGCGTGCCTGTGTACATTCACGCACACGGCTTCGATAGGACGAAAATGCAGACTCATCGATATTTTCATCCACCGTAACATATGCATTTTCACGAAGTGCCAAAAGACTTCTCCGCAATGTCTCATTTTCTTCACTCAATGCAGCCAGCAGGTCAGTGCAGCCGCGGATGGTATCCCGAAGCTCTTCTCTCCTCCTGCATTGTAAAGACAACATTCCAAAAAGGGTATCCGCATCTGCTCCATCCTCGCCGGATCCACCCCCATACTGCTCCACAAAATCGTTCACCTCGGCCTTTTCCGCCTCGTATTCCGACTTTTTTTCACACAAACGGCGCAATGCGGAATCATCAGGCATACCCTCTTCTGTTTTTCGTATATCTAATCGATAACAGACAATCGAAACGACTGACAAAAGCAATCCGATGAAACCTGCCGTTGCAGACACTGCCAAAAAACGAACATCCTCATAACGAACGAGAAGGCCTGTCATTATGATACATACAGCAAGAAATATACCTGCAAGCACGAGCGTCCAGATCATTTTCTTTTTCGCCGCCGCTTGTGCCAGGATCGCAGACCGTTGTTTTTCCTCCCACGCATCAATTTCTGTACGCTTGGATTTCAGATTATCGTAGGTCACACGAACGGAAATCAGATCAGATTCCTCGGGGATCTGAGGATATTCCTCCTGCAGCTGCCGTAAAAGCTCCACCGCCTGTGCTCTCTGAGCCTCTGTTTGCACAGTTCGCTGATGTACTTGCGCAAGCGTGCGCATCTCATCCCCGTACCGGTCAAGTGAAGCCTCATCGGGAAGGACCTGATCCGTTGCAAATCCTGCATCTTCGAACGCCTTCCTGCATCTCTGACGGGCAAGCTCTGGCTGTTTCAGTGATTTTTCGAGAGAAGACAAACGGACAACCTGCTCCATATGATGCGAAAGGACATCCTCATCGAGGCACTTCGGCAAGGCATCGACCACAAGATCCTCTTTTGCCGCATCCATTTGCATATGCGCGATCTGCGCCGCTCGTTGAACGGCGGTGATTTCGTCTATTGCTGACGGATCTGGGATCTCCGTACCGTAGCACGCCTCAAATGACGCACATATCTGCTCGTCGCGTTCCTTCTGCGGATCAATATCCACCTCTTCTGTCATTACCGTCAGGACCTCTTCCAAATCAGAAAGCGCATCGATCGTTTCCTCTGTGGGAAGTCCGTTTATGAACACCGATCTGATCTCTTCCTGCGCCTGCTCAATACGTGCAGCTTCTTCCAGACAGATCCCCATTTTTTCCTCATTACGGACTGTGCTGCGTACACATTCCTCCATTTCAGCGATGGCAAGCTCCCATTCTGCATCCGATGCATATGCATCCTTCAGAAAGGCCTGCTTCTCTTCCAGAGAAAGGCGAGCCGCGTTCTGCATCTGCAATAGCTCTTTTCCGTGTGACTTAACCGCCGCATCCACCTTTTTCTGCTGTACACCGCTAATTTCAAAACGGACCGCATCCTTTTCCTTTTTGGCATCCAGGATCAAACGCTCTGTTTCCTTGACCTCTGCGGTAAGCCTCGAAACGCGCTCAGCAGCATCCACGCAGAACGCATACTGCCGCATCTGCTCTGCCATCGTCTGCCCAAGCTCTGCGATCTGTCCCTTTCCGCCGTGCTTTCTGTAAAACTGTCTTCGTTTGTCAAGAAGCGACGCGGCAAGCTCATAGCTTCCGATATCGTCATCCGCATCGATAATATCATTGAGCTTCGCAACAATTGATGCGTTGTCAAGACCGCCCGATAAAACCTTTTGCGGCAAAAATGCACTGCGCTCGTAAGCCCCCGCATCAATACCGAACAGTTCGATCCCGAGCCGCTCACTGTAATCATTGGAAACGGTATTGCTT